>DAOOPX010000008.1:0-14769 GCA_035388465.1 Candidatus Woesebacteria bacterium | reverse complement strand
GGTTAATTCTTTAATTAAATTCTCGTCTTTTGTATTATTTGAATCAGGGTGATAATTTCTTATTTTGGCCTTATAAACCGCATTCAAAAATGTTTCACCCTCTCTTTCCAAACCCTCTGATGTTACACCAAACACTGCAAACGGATTATTAATGTCTAAATTGGTCCAAAATTTATCGATTTTCTCTCGAATAGTTTTATCAGGATTGTTTTCTTTTCCTCGAGCTTGATCTTTTGACTCTTGCATATTTTTAACTCAAATAATTTTTACTCTCTTTCTTCATCAGTGTATACCACGCACTCCATGGCGCCGGAGTAATTAAATAGCTCGTCGACGTTAAACAGGATGTCGATCTCGCGGGCGGCGTCCGAGTCGGACGAGGACGCATGAATCAGATTGAACTGTCGGCTCATGCCAAAATCACCGCGGATTGAGCCGGCTTCAGCTTCGCGACCAACCGTAGTACCAACTAATTTTCGCACTACTGGCACTGCCTCAATTCCCTCCCAGACCATTGCCACTACCGGCATGCTTCCCATGAAGTTTTTGAGATCGCCAAAGAAACTTTTTGCCTGGTGTTCTTGATACCACTCAGATAGCTGAGCGTCAGTCATGCTCACCATCTTGATCCCGATTAGTTTTAAACCCTTACGCTCAAACCGGCTGATAATTTCGCCAATCAGGCCACGTTGTAGACCATCTGGTTTGACTAAAACTGCGGTGCGGGTGTTTTTCATAATCATTTACTCCTTCTTATAGAGAATTATACAGCTACTCTTTTGCAAAATTAAAACGAGTTTCTTCGAGACATTTACTCAACGTAACGCTTGAACTCAGCCTCGGTGAAAGGACCAATCACCGCCAGCCGCAGCTGCGGCTGGCGGATAATTTCCTTGGCTAGAGCTTGGACCGACTCTAACGTCACCCCTCTCACTTGATTCATCACTTCTTCAGGAGTTTCGATTTTCTGGGTTAGCACTTGTTTTAAACCGAAAAATTGGGCGACGGCCATGCTATCTTCAAACGACAAAGCCATATTTCCCACCAGGTTCTCTTTGGCTTTGGTCATCTCTTTCTCACTCAGCGGCTCCTTGCCACTGGCCAATTTCTCACACTCATCAATTATTACTGACAACGCCTCATGTACCCGCTGCGGGTCGACACCGGCTGCCACGGTCAGAGTGCCAGTGTCGTGATAATAATCTGGCGAAGAGTTGACGTAATAACATAGACCCCGTTTTTCCCGCACTTCGCTGAACAATCGAGAACTCATGTTGCCACCAAGGATATTGGCCAAAATAGACATGGCGTAATGTCGCTTATCATTTCTAGCAATGCCTGGCCAACCCAGCATCAAATGCACTTGCTTGGTTCTTTGTTTGCGGATGATTAGCCGGCGCCGCCGCAGCGGCGCCGGCCCCAACAAATCTCCTATCTTTACTCGCTTCTTGACTCGATCAGCGCCAGTCAGTTTGCTGGTAAATAGTTTGTCAATTCCGTCAAGTAGATGAGCTTGATTTAGCACTCGCGCGTCACCAGCCAACACTAGTGTCAAATTAGCTAAACCATACCACTTGTCTAGAAAATTGATAAAGTTCTGTTTGCTCATACCAGAGACAGTTTGCTTGGTGCCGATCACATCATGACCAATACTCCGGTCAACAAACACCAATTGATCAAACAGATTACCGATATCGCGCATCGGTGTGTCTAGATACATGTTCATCTCTTCGATAATCACACCTTTTTCTTTTTTGATCTCACTTTCATCAAGTTTGGGTGCCAGCAACATATCCGATAGTATATCGAGAGCCAACTGAATATGGTCACTTTTCACCTTGATGTAATAACCGGTAAACTCCTTGCTGGTAAACGCGTTGCTCTCTGCTCCCACTCCATCAATCAACTCAGAAATGGTTTTGGCTGAAGGGAATTTTTTGGTGCCTTTAAATACCATGTGCTCGAAAAAATGAGCCAGTCCTTGTTCTACTGCTGTCTCATATCGAGAGCCCGTGTTACCGAGTATCAAAACCGTCACAGATGGTAGAGTATCGATTGGTATCCTGATTACTTCCAATCCAGACTCTAATTTATTTAATTGGTGCTTTAACATCCTACATCTCCTCTGGAATATTGATACCCAATATACTCAAACCATGAAATAGTACTTGATAAGCGGTCAGGGCTAACGATAACTTTAATTGAGCCGACTGGGTAAGCTGACCAGATTCCAGCTCGATAATTTTCTGCTTGTCATACCAATAATTTAATTTTTGGGCCAACTCATAAAGATACTCTGTCAAAGAGTGAGGAGCGTACTTCTCTGCTGCCATTTCTACTGTATCAAAATATCGCGCAATAAATCTTAATAATTCTTTATCTAAACTTGTATAACTAGTTTTTGCTTCTAACTGATCATTATCTACTTTAATATCTTTTAGTAGATCAATAAGTATACTTATACTACTTAATTGCAAAGCAGCTGTAGCTTTCCGTAATACCCCCATACAGCGAACCGCGGTGTACTGAAGATAGGGTCCGGAGTTACCACTAAAAGCTAGCGACTGCTCAAACGAGAAAATTACATCCCCACCGATGTTCGATTTGAGCAAAGCATACTTAATGGCTCCAAGGGCAATTTCTGAGCCGATTTTGGCCTGTTTGATTGCGTTCAACTCTGGACGAGTTGAACGCAATCGGTCTACCATCTGCTCCGTAGCCTGATTCATCAGCCACTCGCCAGTGATCACCTTACCCGTCCGGCTAGACATCTTGCCCTCTGGCAACTTGACCATGCCATGAGAAAGGTGAGTAGTTTTTTCGGCTAAATCCGGATGTGTCAAACTCATAGCCTTGAGCAGCACTTTAAAATACTCATCAATCTCATTGCCGGTGATGATAATGGAGCGATCGTAAGCGTACTGAGCATACTTGGTCGGAGCTAAGCCAAGCTCCTTGGCCTCGTAGGTAGGCAGACCGAGCGAGTTAATGAATACCCGATCATGTAAACCGTGTTTCGAGCCGGGGAAGATAATGGCGCCCTGACTGGTCTCAAACACGCCCTTGGTCAAGTACTCCTTGACGATTGCTACTCCTTCTCGACCAACCTGGCTTTCAAAAAAGAAGTAGTCAAACTTCATGCCGAGGCGATTGTAAAGCCAGGCAAAATACTCCAGACTCCACCGCCTGCCCAGATGGTACAGCTCCATAATTTCTGTAGGATTTAACTCCGTATTCTGTTCCACAGGTGTTGAAGCTGCTTGACCAAGATCAAGATTCTCGTAAACAATCTGGTTGATTGTCTGAATGGCTTGTTTGGCGCCAGCGTCAGTCTCGTAGACGCTGGCGCCCAAGGCATACGCCTGACCAAGAAGCTGAGCTTTTTTATTTAACGGCTGAGAACTTAGTTCGGCGATTTGCTCTTTTTTTTGCCACATTCCCCAGAGACTTTTGGCCACATGCATGCCCACATCTCCCTGATAACAGGCGCGTTTTACTTGCGCCCCAACAGCCTCCTGTAACCTACAAATCGCCTCGCCAACAATATTGCTATACAAATGACCAATATGAAACTCCTTAAACGGATTTGGGTCGGTAAACTCCACGATCACTTTTTTTCCTCTTAGATTATTAGACAAGTACCTCCCGACGTCAGTACCAGATGAGATCGAAGAATTTAATTGGTGTAAATATGTGTTCGTTAACCAGAAGTTAATAAATCCGGGTTGCTCTGCGCTTACCCGATCGATCCAAATAACTGAGTCTGACAATCCACTCTTCTTCTCTTTCAAACCTTCTTTCAAAACTATGACAAGCTTTTGCGCCACCGCTAATGGAGACTCGTCCCTGTATTCACTTCCTTTTAGTCGCGAAAACAAACTCAAAGCCACATTAGTGGTAAAGTCACCATGAACTAAATCCTTGGGATAACTCAGTTTGACAGATAGTTTTTGTCGATATTGATCTGCAATAACTGCCACCAAATCCTGCTCTAAAGATTTTACTAATTGAGAGATAGTGGGAGTAGACATATCAGTATTGTAACAAATTAAAAGAGGTGACTGCTTAGTGAAATCAATAAAAATATTTCACTTGAGATCTAAACCTAACAAAAACCAAAATATTCCGAACAACTTCTTTACTCTTAGAATAATTATCAGTGGCAGTTTTCGTCTGTTTTTCTTGGTGTAATTATTTACTCAGACACGATTATATTGTCATTATGTCTATAGTATAATTACCATAATATTGATTAGCTCGAATACTCTATTCCGGAATCAATGTTATGGGATAGATTATGCATTAATTTCTTTGCATTATCCTCACAAGAAGAAAATTACCACTTGACACTCATATCACTAGTATGAAAGGATGGAAAATTAGCGCTCTTTAACAATAATTAGTCAAGTTTGATCATCTTTAATCGATTACTGAATCTGATAATGATCAGCTTGGCACCGGAAAACTAGGTCACCCTCTTGATCTGTTCTCAAGACCGTCGAGCCATACTCGAGTAAGCGGGAAATTACTTGAGGAGAAGGGTGGCCAAAATGATTGTTTTTACCCACACTTATAGCGCTAATTTCGGGTCGTGTCGCCCGCACCAATGCCTCACTGGTACTTGATTTAGACCCATGATGCCCGACTTTCAGTAGGTTAACATCATCTAGCAAGTTAAAACTTACCATTGCCTGCTCTACTCGTTCCTCAATGTCTGCCATCAAGACCGCTTTCGCTTGGTCGCACACTAATAAAAGTCCGATAGATCGGTCATTTATCGTTGCAGTTCTTTTTAGCTCACTTATCCCTGAGTCCTGTAATATATTTTCGGAGAATATATTAATTACTTGGATTTTTCGAGCTTTTCCTAGCACAATTTCAGTTCCATGAACTGGCTTAATCAGCCCCATTCCCAACCTTTTCTTTGCCTGGACAAGCTGTTCAAGGTCATTAAAATCGTCAGTTTCTTTGCTCTCATCACCAATCATCAGTTTGTTGACTTGATAAGTCGATAAAACTGGGATTAAACCGGCAATGTGATCGGAGTCCAGATGTGTGACTACTACCAACTCAATAACCCGATCAAAACGCATCATGTGCTTTCCTAGGCAATGCATGACTGCTGCATCTGGTCCGCCGTCGATCAACACCTGAGTTGCACCTGATTGAATCAGAATCGCATCACCCTGACCCACATCGCATATGATTAGTTCAAGCTGTTTCTGCGCAACATTTGTCAATCGGTAGGCAGCGTTTAAGAAAACTGATAGTAAATAAATAATGAGTGCAGTCTTCAGCTTCATCCTTGCGCTTTCACTCTGTTTTTTATAATTAACATCAGAATTAGTAGTCCGTACCAACTGAGAGTCAGCTGCCAACTCCACTTGCCTAACAAAACTGACCAGCCATTAAATTTGGCTAGAAACTCAAAAATCCACTCAAACAACCACATTAACCAATAAACCGGAGGAAGGAAAAAATTCTCAATTACAGACGCAAACTGTCCAACGGGCAAAATTAATATAACGGTCAACAATAACCAGCCAAAAATGAAGATTGGAAGCAGCAACCAGATCAGCGCCAGGCTCGAAACAAAACCAAATAAATTCAATTCACCAAAGTGATACCACAGCACCGGCCAAATCCAGAGGTTAACAACCAAGGTCAACTGCAAACAACTCTTGATGTAATCTAAAGACGATTGAACCCAGGTATTTGTAACAGACTCCTGTTGAAGCTGATCAGTCAGGTCGCCCGATTCAAGTCGCTGCAACTGAGAGCGATTAGGCTGAGTATGGGAAAAGGATACAACAATCCCTAACACAGCTAAGAAAGATAGCTGGAAGCCAGCTTCAAAAAAAAACTTTGGCCAAATGAGTAGCACAAACGCGGCAGCAACGCCCAATGACCAAAATATTGAGTACTGCTTGAGATACATTTGAGAAACTAGGCGAAGAGAGTGCATCAAACCAGCTCGGACAACAGAAATCGAGAGCCCAGCCAAGTGGATATAAGTCACGATAACCAGGAACAAGAGGGGTATCCGCAGTTTTTTTTGAAGATTAAAAGTGATCTTGGCTGCTAACTCGACTAAAAGAGAAACTTGCATACCAGAGGCAGCAATCAGGTGCTGCACACCAATCTGGGTAATAATTTGTTTAGTTTCGGGATCTAAATGCGAATTTCCACCGAAAATCAATGAAAAAAACAAACCAAACAGCGGTTCCGGCAAATACAGAGCCAATCTTGAGTAAATCTTGAGACGCAATGAAAAAAGTAACTCTTGCGCCTTTTGTGTGGAAAATAAAATAAGATTTTTTTGCGAATTAACTGTGATAATATGCTCAATTTCAAGCAAAATTGTTTGTGTATTACTGTTAGCAATCACACCAGTCCGTTTGCCAATTATCTGCAATCGCGATGCCAGAGGGTACTGAGTGCAATCCTTAAGTTGAAACAAAAAACCTTCGGTACTGAACCAACAAGTCTTTGGGTATTCCTTTATTGTCAAGTATAACAAGATGTTTCGGTTATCATCAATTTTGCGATAATATTCATATATATGAATAATCCGCGTTAATATTAATATTGTTATTAATATCAATATAGTTATCTTTAGTTGCACTTATTTATTATGGGTTGCTATATTTTTTGTACTCTTTGTATATATCTTATAACTGCTTATATTTTAATTTGTTACTTTGTTCGGTTCGATATAGTTGCATATTTGGGTTTTATAACTTAATTTGAGGTTTAATTTCTTTAAGTATGCTTTCGCTGATAATTTTTTTGCTGAGCAATTCTTCAATCGCGTGATATGGTCTACCAGCAATAATGGCTTCTGCTCTTTTCGCGCCAATACCGGTCAAAGATTCGAGCTCAGTGGCGCTGGCTTGATTGATCGAAATCAAGCCAGCGCCAGTACTTACTTCTTTATTTATGTTGTTGTTTTCGGTTGGTTTTGACATTGCCAACCCCCCACTCTGACTACCGTTTGTATTTGTAATATCAACGTCGTAAACTTCAGTTCTAATTGGTATATATATTTTTTGCCCATCGGCAATTTTCTGGGCAAGATTGAGCTTCTGTGTTAGATACTCTTGATCAACTTCAATGCTCAAACCACCTGCTGCATCCACTAAATCTTGGAGCCTTGAATCTGGTTTCAGTACGTAAACACCTGGAGATCTCACTGCACCTGTGATATGCAAAGTCAGGTTTGAATCAAGCTCTGCGTTAGCACCTTCTTTTCTCTCACTAAGCGCAATCACCACTCCCGCTGTTGCCAGAATTAAACCAAGGAATAGTCCCAATAATCCACTCAACATCACAAAATTCAATTGATGCAGAGAAAATCCAGATTGGGACTGCGTTTCAAACATCTCAATTGAGATGTTAAAGCCGATTTCTTTACTTAACTGTGATCTAACACCAAACTCACAATTTTGCCTTCAATATACATGCTTTGCTTCAAGGCGCCCTGGTCCAACCACCGCTTGACTGCGGGAAGTGCCAAAGCCTGGTCCAAAATGGTAGCACTGTGCTCATGCCCCAACTGATCACTTGGGAGTTCTAACTGTGCTCGAACCTTACCATCAATCTGAATAGGAATAATTGTTATTTCTGATTTGGCCAACTGAGGGTCGTGTTCCGGCCAAGATTGCAGATGAACACTGCGAAAAGATTGATCTCCCGAGTTTAAAAATTGATATAACTCCTCAGCTAGGAAAGGGGCAATCGGCGCCATAGCCTTGATTAAAATAAGCAAATTATCTCGATCAAGAGCTGTGGCGCCAACTTTTTCCCAAAGATTAACCAACTCCATCAGACTGGCAATCGCGGTGTTAAATTTCAACTTAGGTAGATCATGATCAAGCTTCGCCACTGCTTGGTGGAGCTTGCGCCTGACTCCATCACTTGACTGGATACCCTGTTTCTCTAGATCTGGCTTAATCCCACTCGCCAACTCAACCAAGTTGAACACTCGGTTGAGAAACCGATACACCCCGATCACAGCCCGAGGATCCCAAGGTTTGTCCGTCTCGATCGGACCCATAAACATTTCATAAACACGCAAAGTATCGGCCCCAAATTTTTCTATGATTTCATCGGGATTAATCACATTACCCTTGCTCTTGCTCATTTTCCTGCCGTCAGGACCCAAGATCATTCCCTGATGTCGCATCTTGAGAAAAGGTTCGTCAAACTTGAGATATCCTTGATCGCGAAGAAATTTGGTAAAAAACCGCGAATATAGTAAGTGCAGCACAATATGCTCTGGTCCAATCATATAAAAATCAACCGGTAGCCAGCGACTCAATTGAGTACTGTCGGCAAACTGCTGCTCATCTCTAGAGTTAGCGTAGCGCAGGTAGTACCAGCTCGAATCGACAAAGGTATCCATCGTATCGTACTCCGGACGCCACCCTTTGCCTGACTTGTCCCAGCCCTTTTGCTCGATCAACTCGGCATACTTGTCTGCCACGTACCGCTCTGTTCGTTGCTGAAACTCTTGAGAAGAAGTAAGTGGCGATTCACCGGTCGGCTTGAAATCAACGTCAGTGGGCAAAAGCCAGGGTAAAGAAGTAGTGTCAATTGGGTGGGGGGCGCCATCCGGATCGTACACGATCGGGATCGGCGCCCCCCAATATCGCTGTCGACTAATCAACCAATCACGTAACTTATACGTTGTTACCCTTTTGCCCCAACCTTTCTCTTCCAAATGATCCATTATTTGTTGTTGAGCCACATGAATATCTAACCCGTCAAGAAAATCAGAGTTGATCATTTTTCCTTGATCTTCTTGTACTTGAAAAATATCGGTAATCGCCGCGCTGTCACCATCTTGGGCCACCACCACCCGAATTACCTCAATTCCAAAAGCTTGAGCAAACTCAAAATCACGCTTGTCATGTCCGGGCACTCCCACGACTGCTCCGGTACCAAATCCACCGAGGACAAAATCGGAGATCCAGACTGGCAACTTGCGACTATTGAGTCGATTGACGGCCACCAGACCAGTGTTAATTCCGGTTTTAATTCGACCTTCCTGCTGTTTTTCCAACTCAGTTTTTTTTCGGGACTTTTCCAGATACTCGGCTGCTTCCGAGTTTTTTTGGGCAAACTCAAGCGCCAAGGGATGTTCAGGCGCCAACACCACAAAGGTGGCGCCGAAATTGGTATCGGGTCTGGTGGTGAAACACTCAACACTGCCAATTTCTTTGCCAGTCGAGTCTTCAATCGGGTAAGTAATGTTGATGCCCGACTTCCTGCCGATCCAGTTGAGCTGCTGCTGCTTGGTGGCTTGAGGCCAGTCCACCTGAGCCAACCCATCAATCAGTTCATCGCGATACTCCGTAATTTTGAAGTACCATTGTTTCAGGTTTTTTTGCACCACTTCACTCCCACACCGCTCACATTTCCCTTCGACTACCTGCTCATTAGCCAGGACCGTTTGACACGACGGACACCAATTGACCGCCCCAAGTGCTTGATAAGCCAAACCTTTTTGAAACAGCTCAAGAAACAACCACTGCGTCCATTTGTAATAACCTGGATGATTAGTGGCTAATTCATTAGCCCAATCGTAAGAAATGGCCAAGCGCTTAATTTGGGAACGAAAGGTGTTGATTGCGTTCTTGGTGGTAATTGCCGGGTGCACCCCAGTTTTGACAGCATAATTTTCTGCTGGCAAACCAAACGCATCCCAACCGACGGGAAAAAATACTTGTTTGCCTTTCATCCGGTAATATCTAGCTAAAATGTCGAGAGCTGTCTTGCTCTCGACGTGTCCTACATGTAAGCCCGCCCCAGAGGGATAAGCAAACGCGAACAATAAAAACAACTTTTCTTTCGATTGATCAAAATGCTCAGGAGTATTTTGAAACAAAGCAAGTTTTTCCCACTGTTTTTGCCAAATCGGCTCAAACTTGGGCGGATCATAAACTTTGGCGGGTGAACTAACTTTGGTTTTACTCATTTTTATCCATGAATATCCTCATACCAGAGTAAGCAAGTATAACATGGCAGAATCGTTTTGGAAAAAATATCTTGGGCTGGTATGATGATTATATGCGCCCAACCCTTCACGCCCTGGTACTCCTCACCGCAGTTACCCTGGCTTATCTGTGGTTGCGCACTCCTTTCCTTCTCCCCTACTCGATTCAGGCAGTTGCAATTTCGACAATCTGTTACTTTGTCCTCAAAAAAACCAAGCCCTGGCATCTCTTGCCAGGACAAACCTCATTTGAGCTAGCTTTCGTCACTTTTAGCTTGCTACTGGTGATCGGTAAAACTGGTAATCTCACTTCACCCCTTTATCCGCTGACCTATATTCACCTATTCTTTTTGGTAATGAGCACTAGACCATCGGTGGCGACAGCGGTCATGGCTGGAGCCGCCCTGTTTCACTTGAGTTTGTCACCAGTTCTTGACTTGAGCGTATTTGTCCATCTGGCAACTCTTCCAATCGTAATGGTTTTCTTTTTGTTTGCCAAGTTGCAACATGAGGAAGTGATCATCAAAAAACAAACACTCCGGGAAGACACGCAGGCTTTGCAAACCCAAAAAAACGAAATCGAGTCGCTTCACCGCGAGCTAGAAAAGTATCAATCTAAGTTGCAAGCTGCCACAGATCAACTGGCACAGAATCAAACTTTTCAATCTAATCTCAAGCAAAAACTTCAGTCTTGGCAAACGACTTACTTCCGCTGTGAGCCAAAAATTCATGACGAGCTCGAGCAGCTGCATCAGCAGATTAAGCAAGATAAATAAATAGGCAAATTAGGCAAAAGTATGAGGTTAAACCACAAAAAAACCGCTCATTGGCGCTGGATTTTTGTTTTGGCATTGACGCAACTCATCATCTTACCTTCTTTTTTCGTTAATCAAGTTTTAGCTGAGAATCTCGAATCAGATTCCTACATCATCCAGTTTGGTAATTTTAATATCACATCAGGAGAAAAATCTGGTGATACCTACACCGTCACAGACACGGTGGGACAAAGCTTTGCTGGACCATATGGTGAGTACGGAGTTTCCAACTACTTCCTAGGCAGTGGGTTCCAGTATATTTACCAGATTAAACCATTCCGGTTTGTAATCAGTAACACCAATATCAATCTGGGATTACTCACCGCCCAGGCGCATAACACCGCCGCTCACACCTTGCTCGTCAACGCTCCCAATGCTGGTGGTTACACTATATATACTTATGAAGCTCATCCGTTGCAAACCATCGACGGCAGTAACGCTATTCCTGATACCACTTGCGACAACAATGATTGCGATGAAACAGTGGCTGCACTCTGGCAAGACACTACTGTGGGCGGCTTTGGCTTCAATGTCCAAGGCGCGGACGTTGCTTCAGACTTTATTTCTAGCGATCACTTCCGCCAATTTGCCAACAAAGCCGCTACTTCTCCAGTCGAACCAATGGAAGCAATTATGAGTACTACCAGCGCCGCATTCGAGAGGCAAAGTACTGTGACTTACAAGGCCGGCCTGTCCGGATCGGAAGCGGCCGGCCGTTATCAAACCAGTGTAATTTACGTGGCTGTGCCAGGATATTAATCATGATAATAGATAAAATAAGCAGATATTTGGCTAACAAACCGCTAATCAGAGCAAAATTACTACTATATATATTGTTGGCGCTGCTGGTGGCTCATCCCAGCCCCAGCAGCGCCCAATCTGTCTTCGATCTTTCTATCACTCCCCCCGTAGCCTTCCTTAGAGTCAGGCCCGGTACTTCGGCCACTCATATCGTCACTCTGGAAAACACCGGCCAGACTGCCTTGACGCTCAAACCCAAATTTGTGGATTTCATCCCAAATCAGGGGAAAGCTATCCCTCAAGCAGAACTGACCTTCTCATATTTAGATCTTCCCACCCAGGGCTTTGCCGCCGTCACTCTCCCACCTGGCAGAAAAAGCCAGTTGAGTATCAAAGTTACTCCGCCACGCGACGCGATAGAAAAAGAGTACTACCTGACTATTCTCTTTGAATCTGTTTTACCACAAAACGAAACAGCTGCTATTCCCAACACAAATAATAGTACTAACGTCCTGCCCTCAATCGGCAGCAACTTGATAGTCTTGGTCTCGCAGACAGACCAAGACACCAACTTAAGCATCACCGAGTTTGGCATCGGACCGATCGTTGATAGTTTTCGCCCAATTAATTTTTCTCCGTCAATTACCAATCAAAGTATCCAGGCCACGTCTGCCTCTGGCAGCGCCAAACTCATCAATTGGCACGGTGACAGTATTTATGAACAAAATATTATGCCTATGGTCGTCTTGGGACAAGAAACCAGGAAGTTATATGGAGCAAACTTGGATGAGACATCCACCAATCCGGACGGAATTTTGACCCCGATTGAGTTTATTTTTACTCCAAAATTTCTCCTGGGTCCCTACCAACTGGAGATTGAGTTAATCAACCCTGACCTTTCTACCCAAAAATTCCAACAGGCCTTTTTTGCTCTACCAATTTCCGTTCTCTTTATCGGACTAATTTTTGGTTTGACCCAATTAGCCTGGTATTTACTTAAGAGTAGAACGTAAATTGCCTATTGCAAAGTGCCCATTGACCTGACTACAATGGACAAAGTAGCGGGTTTTTTGTTGTCTAAATATGCTAAAAGCTATTATCCTCAGACTAGGCATCTTAGCAACAATCGGTCTTTCTGGGGTGCTCGTAGCTGGATACATTGACGACACTCGCTCAGCTAATCTTGGTGATGTCTCAATCACTCTCTCTAACTCTCGGCCATCTTTTCGCGGGTCGCTGGCAGCAGGCAACACTGTCGACACCTCACAACTTGTTATTACCACTACCGCTGGCTCCTGGCCTTCTACCTCTTCGGCTCAACTGGTAATTGGTGACGAACTATTGACTATTGGTGCCGATAATACCGCTACTTTATACTCAGTCACTGACGTGGTTAGCGACTCAACCGTCAATATTGACCCTGTTTTGGATACAGGTGATGCCACTGCTGGAGATGACTTGGTCGCCACCAGCTCTTCGTCACTAACTGTTAGATTTTCTACGACTAATGCTATTGCGAACGGTTCGTTCAGGATACTTCTGCCTGCAGTTACAGACAATACTGAGGCGGCTAACGGTATTCCAGATGGTGGGGCATTTGACTTCGGTACTGTTGCCCCCACCGTCACTTGTCCAACTAGCATTACTGGTTACACTTTTGCCGCCGGAACTGCTACCGCCAACAGTGTTACTCTTGACGGAGTTGATTATCATGCCTACGAGTGTAGCTATACTGGCAACGGCGCGATCGGCACCGACTTCGATGGTGTCACCAACGACCCGATCATTATTAGCTCGGTCATCAATCCAGCTCCCAAAAAAGCTACCCACTCATTGGGTTACGCCGATACCTACAGACCAATCATTCAACATCTAGATAGCACCGATGCCGTGGCTGACTTCAGCACAGTAGCGATTGGAGTAGTCGAGGCGGTGCGCATCACTGCTGAAGTGGCTCCCCAGATTACCTTTCGGATTCTGGGTTTGAACTCGGGCACTTCTGCTTGTGGCTTCAGCACCTCTGTGACTACTACTCCGACGTCAGTACCTTTTGGATACCTGTCGATCGATGGTTTTACTTATGCTGCTCAAGGATTATCGGTCTCAACTAACGCCAGCAACGGCTACGTGGTCACGGCCATTGAAAATGATCAGTTGGGTAGAAACGGTGGTACTTGTTTGGGTGACAACACTGGTGTTGAGTGTATCCCAGATTCAGTGGGTAATACATCCAATATGTCTCATACCTATTCAGCAGAGTGGTCTCAGACAGCCGTTAAAGGATTTGCGTTTTCATTGCATGATGTTAACACTAGTGGCACCACACCGGCATTTCAATACACTAGCAATGGTGTTAATGCCTGTACGGGTGCTGGCACTTGTTTCCGTCAGTTTGCTGATGATGAAAACGCCATTACTGAATCACCTCAAGAAATCATGACTCACACCTCCGTGGCCGACAATCACAATCTTTATGTCTGCTACAAAGCGATTATCTCGGCTCTCCAAGCAGCCGGTACTTACTCTAACTACGTCACCTACACTGCCACCGCGACATTTTAGTAAATATAAACTTTAAGCCATATATGTCCTGCCCAGACAAAACTAAATCCCAGCTCTCTAGATTGTTCGCCTTTTCCTTGCTCACTGCCGGCTTGGTGTTTTTGGGGAAAACTCATTACCTAGCTTCTGTTTTTGCCCAAGGTGCCGACGAAAATCAAGTAACCCTAACTGCTATCCCTCCTCGCCTCGGTGACGATGGGACACTAAAAGGTGATCCTGGCGAAACACTCCAGACTAGTATCCGAGTAAAAAACTCCTCGTCTACCCAAATCAATATTGTGTCTCAAGCTCAAGACTTTGTGATCGGCGCTGATGGCTCCACTCCCTTGCCAATTACCGAATCAACCTCCACCCGCTGGAGCCTAGCAGACTGGGTCACCATCGCTCCCAACTCTCAAACGATTCAAGCTAATGAAGTCAAGGCACTCTCAGTTGTGATTGAGATTCCTGCTGATGCCCTGCCAGGCGGTCATTACGCCATGATTACCCACCAGCCTACTCCAGAAAAGCTTGATACTGCCGAAGTTGATCAACTCACCGAGTCCCAATCAGGCATCAGTCAAAAAGTTGGTACTCTACTCTATGTCTTCGTTAATGGTCCAATAAATGAGGAAGCATACATTCGCAACTTTAAGATGCCGACATTCTCGGAGT
>DAOOPX010000007.1:0-16092 GCA_035388465.1 Candidatus Woesebacteria bacterium | reverse complement strand
GAGCACCTGCATGGCATGCAGGGGGTCAGGGGTTCGAGTCCCCTTCGGTCCACCACAAACTTTAACTTTTCTCTCCCCCACCCTCTTGTCCATCATTATCTTCGACTTGTTTAAAAGTCAACGCCACGGCCGCCACTTCATCGTTTGGCTTGAGTCTGATCAGAATCACTCCTTGAGTTGGCCGGGTCAATATGGGAATAGCTTTTTTGGTTAGCGGTAATTTAATGGTCTGCCCCTCTTTAGTGGTAATAACTACATCTTTGTGCTCGGTGGTAGTCAGGATGGCGCCAGCGAGCGGACCGGTTTTGGTATTAATTTCTGCCACCTTGACTCCCAAGCCTGATCTTTTTTGCTTGGGATATTGATCGAGCTGGGTGCGTTTGCCCAAGCCTCGTTTAGTTACAACTAACAAGGTAGGTTGGTCCTTGGCTCCAGCTTCAGTGGTGGTCGGCGCTGAGATCGTCTCAGCGCCGACCACATAATCTCCGGCACGGAGAGCAATCCCTTTTACCCCTTTTGTATCTCTTTGTGAAGTTTTGACTTCTTTTTCACTGAACCGAATCACCTTACCTTGGTAGGTAACCAACAGCACGTCATCACTACCTGATGTCAGCGAGCCCTTGACCAGCTGATCGCTGGAGTTGAGAGTAATAGCGATAATCCCTGTCTGACGAATATTTTGGTATAGACTGACGGCGCTTTTTTTGATTAATCCAGATTGGGTGACCAAGGTAATGTATTTTTTCTGATCTTGGGTTTCATCGATGATCAAGAGTGACTGGACCACTTCGCCGGATTGGAGCTCAATTAAATTAACCATGGCTGTGCCCTTAGCCTGACGGCTGGCTTCTGGGATTTCATGAGCTTTGAGTTTGAAGACTTTACCACGGTTAGTGAACACTAGGAGCGTGTCGTGGGTTTGAGCAGAAAGCAGGTTTTTGACTAAGTCCTCAGTCCGCATGGTTAGCCCGACCTTGCCCTTGCCGCCGCGCGATTGCGCTCGAAAAGCACTGGGGTGCATCCGCTTGATGTAGCCGTTTTCTGTCAAGGTAATCACAGTTGGCTCGTTCGGGACCAGATCTTCTTCACTGAACTCGCCCACTTTACCCTTAATTAGCTGGGTGCGACGCTCGTCGCCATAAAGCTTGACCAGTTCTTCCGTTTCGTCTTTGATCGTTTTAATAATTTTATTGGGGTTCCGCAGTAAGGCGACCAACGCTCCAATTCGTTCTTTGATAGCTTTGTACTCGTCTTCAATCTTTTGTCTTTCTAGAGCGGCCAGGCGTTTCAACTGCATGTCGAGAATAGCTTGAGCCTGGAGGTCACTCAGGGCAAACTTGCTCATCAAACTTTGTTTGGCGATCTCACTATCAGCCGAGCGGCGGATGGTTTCAATCACATCGTCTAGATTTTTCAGGGCAATCAGCAAGCCTTCCAGAATGTGGGCGCGATCTTTGGCTTCTTTCAACTCGAACTGACTGCGTTTGACGATAATGACTTGTCGGTGAGCCACATACTCACTCAAAATTTGGCGGACATTCATCAGTTGTGGCACTCCTTGGCTGTTAAGTGCCACCATGTTGACTGGAAAGTTAGTTTGGAGTTCAGAGTACTTGAACAATTTGTTCAAGACGACTTTGGGTTTAGCGTCGCGCTTTAGATCAATAGTGATCTGCATACCCTTGCGATCTGAATCGTCATTCAGATCGCGAATGCCGATAATTTTTTTGTCTTTAACCAGATCGGCAATCTTCATCAGCAATCTAGCTTTATTCACCTGATATGGTAATTCAGTAATCAGGATCTGAGCGCCATTTTTGGTTTCTTCAATCTTTGCCTTAGCTCTGATCAAAACCCGACCCTTACCTGTTTTGTAGGCTTCTTTGATCTCGTTAAAGTCGTAGATGATTGCTCCTGTAGGAAAGTCTGGTCCCTTGATGTGCTCCATGATTTCATCAATGTTAATTTCCGAATGAAAAAGACCGGCCAACTTTTCTGCTTCAAAATTGACCAATTGGTCTGGATCTTCTCCTGGTTCAATCGCTGGATCTCGAGTGGCTTTGCCCTGATCGATCATGGCGACGATGGCTTGGCAAACTTCAGCGAGGTTGTGTGGCGGAATCTTGGTAGCCATACCCACCGCAATACCCTCTGAGCCCATCAGGAGCAAATTAGGTAATTTGGCTGGTAAAACTGATGGCTCCTGAAGGGAACCATCAAAGTTGTCAATGAATGGAACGGTTTTTTTGTCAAGATCGGATAGAAGTTCTCCAGTAATTTTTGCCAGCCGCGCTTCGGTGTACCGCATGGCGGCGGGACTATCACCATCGACTGAGCCAAAGTTGCCTTGTCCATCGACTAACATGTAGCGCATGCTGAAATCTTGGGCGAGTCTGACTAAAGCCATATAGACCGAAGAGTCTCCATGAGGATGATACTTGCCCAGGACGTCTCCAACGATTCTGGCTGATTTCTTGTAAGGGCTACTGTGATGAATCCCAGTTTTGTACATCGAGTAAAGAATCCGGCGATGGACTGGCTTCATCCCATCACGCACGTCCGGCAAGGCACGGGAGACAATCACGCTCATGGCGTAATCGAGATAACTTTGCTCCATCTCGTCAGTGATCGAGGTATGCTTCAGGGTGCCGAAGCGTGATTCCTCTAGTGTGCCGATCTTGGCCACAAGATCGGCCAGCCGTTGCTCTTTTTCTTCAGCTGGAGTTACAGGTGCTTTTTTTTCTGGCTCGTCATTCATAACTGGACTTTATTTTTTGATGATTGATTTTTTGAGTAGTGTTTCTCCTGTTTGAGCATCTTTCCAATCCTTAAGTTTGACCCATTTGCCTTCTTCAAGATCTTTGTAGTGTTCGAAAAAATGGCGGATCTCGCGTTTTTTGGCTTCAGGCACATCAGCTAAAGACTCCCAAGCGCCACAAATGGGATCAATCTTGGTCGTGGCTGGGACGCAGACTAGCTTGTGATCAATCCCAGCCTCGTCTTCCATCTCAAGCAAACCGATGATCTTACACTTGATAATTACTCCAGGAACAATTCTGGCGCTGATGAAAACTAAGGCATCAAGCGCGTCACCGTCTTGACCATGGGTGCCTTCTACTAAGCCGTAGTTGACTGGGTAGTTCATGGCGGTGGGAACAATCCGGTCCACGGTCATTTCGCCGGTTTCTTCATCTAGTTCGTACTTGATTTTTGACCCCTCAGGGATCTCGATTAGGACTTTGATAATTTGTTTTTCTGCCATTATTTCCTTTCTGCTTTAAAGCCTTTATACGTCTAATTGAGCCAGGTGCGCATGGGTTTGGATGAATTTCTTGCGCGGGGGGACATCGTCCCCCATCAGGGTGCTAAACACGGTGTCAGCTTTGTTGGCATCAGCGATGGTGATTTTTTTGAGCATTCGAGTGGCAGGATTCATGGTGGTGTCCCAGAGTTGCTCCGGATTCATTTCTCCCAAACCTTTGTAGCGCTGAATCCCAACCTTACTACTGTCTTTGCCTTCGGTCAGTTCAGCAATTATTTTGTCCTTGTCTTGCTCATTGTAGGCATAACGAATTTCTTTGCCAAAACTGATTTTAAACAGCGGTGGCATAGCTACATAGAGATATCCCTCTTGGATTAATTGCGGCAGTTGGCGGAAGAAAAAGGTTAGACCTAAGGTGGTAATGTGTTCGCCATCGACATCAGCATCATTCATCAGAATAATGCGGTGGTAGCGCAACTTTTTCAGATCAAAGGTATCACCGATGCCGGCACCGAGAGCAATGACGAGGTTTTTCAGCTCTTCTGAAGCGACGATTTTGTCAATTCGGGCGCGCTCGGTGTTGAGAATTTTGCCACGCAGAGGAAAGATGGCTTGAAAGCGGCGGTCTCGGCCTTGCTTGGCCGAACCACCGGCACTATCTCCCTCCACCATGTAAATTTCTGATTCAGCCGGATTGCGGGATTGACAGTCAGCCAGCTTGCCAGGAAGCGAACTGCCTTCAAACAGGCCTTTGCGAACCACGGCATCTTTGGCGGCGCGGGCGGCCATGCGGGCCCGCGCCGTGAGCATGACTTTGGTGACTACAATCTTAGCCGCATTAGGATTTTCCTCGAGAAACGCGGCAAACTCGTCTTTGAACACTTGATAGACCGCCGATTGGGCTTCGGCATTGTTCAGCCGTGCTTTGGTTTGCGACTCAAACTGCAGATCGTTGGATGGCATCTTGACGAACACTACCGCTGTCAAGCCTTCTTTCAGGTCCTCGGAAGTAAACACCTCTTTTTCCTTGAGCAACTTGTGTTGTGTCGAGTAATCGCGCAAGACTTTACTCAGCGCGATCCGAAAACCATTGACGTGGGTGCCGCCATCTGGAGTGTGAATCACGTTGACGTAAGACTCAAGGCGTTCTTGAAATGAGTCGTTATACTGCAGTGCTAGCTCGACCACCATTTTTTTATCTGAATCTGGATCCTTCCACGACTTAGTTGCGTGGAAAACCGGGTGGAGCGACTTACGCTGCATGTTGAGGTGTTCGACTAGAGAGCGAATCCCGCCCTCGAAATAGTAATGTTGGACCACCTGTTCAATCTCGTCGTGGAGCTCAAAATAAATCCCGGCCATCAAGTAGGCGCGATCTTTAACAATTTGCACTAATTCTTTGTGAATGAACTCGGTGGTGCTAAAAATGACAGGGTCGGGAATAAAGCGGATCATCGAGCCTGTCGCTCTGGCGATTAAGCTCTCGGCTTGGTGACCAAAAGTTTCGCGGAGCTCATCTTCTGAAATGACGTGGACTTTGAGTTGAGGAACACCTTGTGAATGATATTGGTAATAGTATTGGCCGTCACGCTTGACGGCCACTTGCATCAGAACTGAAACGGCGTTGACCGCAGATGAGCCGATACCATGCAGTCCACCAGATGCTTGATAAGCAGTTTCTTCAAACTTGCCACCGGCGTGGAGTTTGGTCATGACCACCTCAAGTGCAGACACTCCAGTTTCATGCATATCGACCGGGATACCGCGGCCATTATCGATCACGGTGATCGCCTCTTCTCCAATTTTTTTACCTCCAGCTAACAAAATTGTTTTGTCGTCAACTGTGGAACGATAGATTCGAATGGTTTTACCAAACCCAGCAATCGCTTCGTCTACCGCATTATCTAGGATTTCTTTGGCTAAGTGATGTAAACCCTTGGCATCGGTTGAGCCGATATACATACCCGGCCGCTTGCGAACCGGCTCAAGACCTTCCAGGACTTTGATCTCGCTCGCCCGGTATTGATTGTTATTGTTTGTCATACTCGCATTCAAAATTAAGAACCTTTTTATATCATAAATCACGGAATTAAGTAAGTCGAAGGGTAACTAATTGAAAAAAACCGTTTTCCAAGGCTAATTTTACATTGGCATTTTGATTAATATACTCGAGGGTTTGTTGGAGAATTTTAATTTTGGGATAATTGGTACTTAAATCGGTTAATGACCAATTTTGAATCCAGTACCTGAGTTGGTTTTGGGCGGCTTCTCGATCTGCATACTTGTTTGCTAGAGCAATGGCCATGGCATAAGAATCGAGCTCGATTTCTTGGATTGAAGAGCTTTTTTCTTCAGAATTATCTTGATCGTGAAAAATGGTGTGGATTTGACACCTAGACTTAACCGTTGGCAAAATTTTACTGAGGTTTTGGCAGGTGAGGATGAATTGAGTTGAGTTGGGTGGTTCTTCTAGAGTTTTGAGTAAAGCATTCTGGGCCTCCTCACTAGCGGAATCGAGAGAGAGAATAATCGCAACCCGTTGTTTTTGATTGATTGGCGTGTATGCCAGTCTAGTGATCATCTCTCGGACCGACTCAATACTGAGTGGTATATCGTCTGGATTAATCCACTCGATATTGGGATCGTTCGTGGGTTGCAGTGAAAACTGCTGCTCAATCAGCCACTCCCCTACCCAGCTCCGGTGATTCTTGCCTATATCGGCTATGGAAAACAGTAGTGGCTGAAAATTTGCAGAAAAAAACATAGCTTAAGGCAAAATTATAACAGCCACAACACGATCCAGCTTGCCATTCGCGTAGGTTTTGGGCTATAGTGATAAAGTTATGCCGCCCAAAACCTACGCGAATCTGTTGGAAGTGCTGGTTGATCAAGGAGCCTTGACTCAAGATCAGGCCAATAATTTGTTGACGGCCAGTGTCAAAACCAATCGCAAACCAGAAGAAATTCTCAAAGAAAATGAACAAGTAACTGAAGAACAGCTGACCCAGGCAAAGGCGGTGTTTTATAACCTGCCATTTGTTGACCTGAGTGACTTTGGAGTGTATCCCGAGGCCTTATCGAAAATTTCTGAGGCGGTTGCCTCACATTATCATTTACTCCCTTTTGCTCTCAACAAAGATGATAACTCGATTTTGGTAGCGATGCGCGATCCGATGGACGTGATGGCAATTGATTTTGTCCAGCAAAAGTCAGGTATGCGCGTTGTGCCTCATTTCGCTTCACCAGGGGAGATTGAGCGCAAGATTGCCGAAAACTACTCGCAAAACTTGTCCAGTGATGTGGATGAGGCGGTGGCTCAATCAAATCGGGTAAAAAAACAGCAAGAGGGCTTGAGTGACGATGAGTTTTCTGATGGCATGATCCGACAGGCTCCGATCACCAAGATTGTTCACACTATCCTTTCGTACGCCCTGAAGGCGCGTGCTTCTGATATTCACATAGAGCCCCAAGAGGGTCGCACAAGGGTTAGGTATCGCATCGATGGTGTGCTCCAAGAGAAACTAATTTTACCCAAGGCAGTGCACAATGCGGTGGTATCGAGAGTGAAAATTTTATCAAATCTCAAGATTGATGAGCGGCGATTACCTCAAGATGGTCGGTTTGATTTCTCTGATCAAGGCCAAGATGTTGATCTGCGTATCTCTACCCTACCCACTATTCATGGGGAAAAGGTGGTGATGAGGTTGCTCCAGAAAAATGCGCAGGTGCCAAGCTTGGAAGATTTAGGGCTAAATGGTTTGGCTCTCCGCAACATGCAAGATGCGATCAAGGTTCCTCATGGGATTATTTTAGTGACCGGACCAACTGGATCGGGGAAAACTACTACCCTCTATTCAGTTCTACACGCGATCAATACCCCCAAGGTCAATATTGTTACCATTGAGGATCCAGTTGAGTACCAGACTCCAGGGGTCAATCAGGTGCAGATTAATCCTCAGGCAGGCTTGACGTTCGCGTCAGGCCTGCGTTCTTTTTTGCGTCAAGACCCAAATATTATTATGGTTGGTGAGATCCGGGATAGCGAGACGGCCAACCTAGCTGTCCAGGCATCTTTGACTGGTCACTTGGTCTTCTCTACCCTACACACTTCGTCAGCTGCTGGAGCATTACCTAGGTTGATGGACATGGGCGCTGAGCCGTTTCTGTTGGCTTCTTCCATGACTTGCGTAGTGGCGCAAAGAATTGCGCGTAAGATTCATCCCGATTACAAAGAGACTTATAAACCCGAGAGAGCAGTACTTGAAGATATCAAGAAAGTTTTAGGCTCACACTTCTTAAGCTGGTGTCAGCGCAATCAAAAAACTGAAAATGACATTGTCCTGTATCGAGCCAAAAAAGATCGACCTGAAGTCGAACCGGAATATAAAGGTAGAATTGCAATTTTTGAAGTAATGAAAATTACTGAGGAGATTGGTAAATTAATCATGGAGCGGCGCCCCGGCACAGATCTAGAGAAAGTGGCAGTTAAAGACGGAATGTTGTTTATGAAACAAGATGGGTACTTGAAAGTCTTGGACGGGATCACTACTATAGAAGAAGTACTTAGAGTTGCGGAGATTTAACATGAGCATTTATGAGTTACTAGCTGAGTTGATCGAGATAGATGGTTCTGATCTGCATCTTTTAGTCAATACTCCACCAGTTTTCAGAAAAGATCGGACGCTGGTGCCGTCCAAAGATACCGAGCCTTTGACGGTCGAAAGAGCTAACGAGTTAATTACGTCAATTTTGACCAAAGAACAAGCTGAGTATATCCGTCTCAATCGTGAGCTTGATTTCAGTTTGGAGCTCAAGGATCAGACGCGCTTGCGCGTCAACGTCTACTTCCAGAGAGGCAGCTTGGCTGCTGCTTTTCGGTTGATTCCCAAGAAAATCAAAACGATTGAGGAGTTAGATTTGCCACCAGTATTACATCAATTAATCAACTACCCTCAAGGATTGGTACTGCTGACCGGTCCCACTGGTGAAGGCAAATCAACCACTTTGGCTGCTTTGGTTGACGAGATCAATCACAAGCAGCCAGTCCATATCTTGACGATTGAAGACCCAATTGAGTATGTTTTTGAACCAGCCAAAGCAATTGTGTCACAACGCGAGGTGAACAGTGATACGCTGAGTTGGTCGATGGCGTTGCGCTCGGCTCTAAGAGAAGATCCTGATATCGTGCTAGTCGGAGAAATGCGTGATTTCGAGACGATTGCGGCGGCCCTGACTGTGGTGGAAACTGGTCACTTGGTGTTTGCTACGCTGCACACCAACACCGCAGCAGAGACGATCAATAGAATTATTGACGTCTTTCCTTCAGATCAGCAAGGTCAGGTCCGCCAGCAGCTCGCCAGCTCAATTGTGGCAGTAGTCTCGCAGCGGTTGATCCCAGCCACAACTGGTGGAGTTCTCCCCGCTGTCGAGCTGATGTTCGCCAACTCAGCTGTGCGCAACCTGATTAGAGAAAACAAGCCTTATCAAATTGATTCAGTGATTCAGACCAGCTCTGAGGCTGGCATGGTGTTTTTCGAGAAATACTTGATGTCCTTGATTGAGCAAGGAAAGATCACTCCAGAAACTGCTCGCGAAAATGCATTTCGTCCAGAAGAAATCAAGCGCTTACTGCATAATCGGTAATAATTATTGGTTTAATCTATGCCTTTTTTCAACTACACCGCTCGCAATAAGTTTGGCGAAAGAGTTAAAGGTAAGGCTGAAGCGCGTAATATCGATGAGGCTGCCTCGTTACTGTTGGACAGAAATTTATTAGTGATCTCTCTCAAGCCGATTACTGAGGGGACTTTTTCGTTTATTACTCAATTCTTTGGTGGGGTCAAGCATAATGACGTGGTCAACTTCACCCGCCAGCTTTCTACCATGATTGGGGCTGGTCTGTCACTGTCAAAGGCTCTGGGTGTGTTGGTCCAACAGTCAACTCCAAGCTTCACTCAAGTGGTGGCGCAGGTGCTCCAAGATGTTGAGGGTGGGGATGCTTTCTCCAAGGCATTGTCCAAGCATCCCAAGGTTTTTTCTCAAATCTACATTCAGCTAGTCAAAGCTGGTGAGGTGGGTGGAGTATTGGATGATGTATTGATGCGATTGGCAATAAATCTCGAGGCATCCAAAGAGTTTCGCGCCAAGACTAAAGGCGCGATGATTTATCCTGGTATTGTGTTGCTAACTATGGCAGTGGTCATGTTTGTAATGATGACCTTTGTCGTGCCGCAGCTGACGGTGATGTTTGAAGATTTTGGGGCGGCTCTCCCCGCCCCCACCAGAATGCTAATGGCAATCTCGGACTTTTTCGTCAATTTTTGGTATGTGATCATCGGTGGCAGCATCCTGGGTTTCTTAATCTACCGAAAGTGGCACCAGACCAAGCGAGGTCAACGTGCAGTCGCTGGGTTTGTGTTGAAGTTACCACTGCTCGGTTCATTGCTGCAAAAAATTGTGATTGCTGACTTTGTTCGAACGTTATCACTTCTTTTGACAGCAGGAGTTACTTTGTTGGCAGCAATGGAAGTGGTGACCGATGGTGTCGAAAACATTTTGTATCGAGAAGCATTAGAGGAAGTCAAGGATGCGGTGGAAAAGGGCGCTTTACTCTCTGAGAGTCTCAGTCGTCATGAAGTCTTTCCCCCAATTCTTTATCAGATGACGGCCGTGGGTGAGGAGACTGGTAAGTTAGATGAAGTCCTGATCAAGTTGTCAGAATATTTTGAGCAAGAAACCGCTCAAGCCGTCAAAAATCTGACAACTGCTATGGAGCCGATGATTATTATTGTGCTGGCGATTGGCGTGGGGCTAATGGTGGTGGCAATCATCATGCCGATCTACTCGCTCACCAGTCAGTTCTAGATTGGTAGTTGACAAGCATTTTGCGATTGGGTTAGAGTGGAATGAGTACTAATTTCAAAGGAGTAGCTATGAGGTTTACTTTAGTAAATAAAGCCCGCAATCTTGGGTTTACGATGATCGAGCTGCTGATTGTTATCGCAATTTTGGGCATCTTGGCGGTAGTAGTTTTATCTGCTATTAATCCACTGGAGCAGATTAATAGGGGTAGAGATACCGCCAAGCGTTCTGATGCTGAGCAATTGTTAAGTGCCTTCGAGAGGTACAATGCTTTTAATGGATTTTTCCCATGGATGGAGGATCAAGATGATTTAAGTCCTGGAATTACTCCTCCCATTGTTGTAGATAACACTTGGACAGTTACTGGTCCACCTGCTTGTACAATCCTTGAGAGATTATCTTCTCCCGTTTTAGCCGATTGTATTGGAACTCAAGAACTAAAGGATAGTTTTGTCAATCGGATTGTGGGTTATTCTGGCGGACCCAGAGCTTTGTACGTATATTATGGTGGTACAACTGGAGATAATGTGTATGTTTGTTTTTCTCCGCAATCTGAGGCGTTTAAAAACGAAGGTAATGTGAGATGTACTAGCACAGAAGGATTGCCGGACGATTTACTTCCTGCGGATGCCAGTAATGAAATTTGTCCACCTGCGGGAGGTACAAATCTTGCTGGTGAAACTCCATCGGCAGCCACTGATCCAGGCATTCCGATGATTTGTTTACCGTAATTAATAATAAGTGGATACTTAACTGCTCCTCCGAAGCTTAATGCGAAGGCGGGGCAGTTTTTTTGTCGCCATAAGTTAGTCGAACGGTTGTCACCCTGACCAATGTCAGTCTGAGTGCAAATGTCAGTCTGAGTGCAATCGAAGACTGCGGGGCGTTTCATACTTCGACTCGCTTCGCTCGCTCAGTATGACACCGGGGCTCAGTGTGACAGTGATGTTCGTTGTGACAAGAGAGAAGGAAATGTTTATAATTGATGGCGATGAGTAGCGAATTGATTTGGTCTAGCTTTATTATGTTTTGGCTGTTTTATATTGGGGCGATTTTGGGGAGTTTCATCCATGTGGTGGTCAGCCGGACGCTGGCTGGCCGGTCGTGGACGACCGGCCGATCCAAGTGTGACCGCTGTCATTATCAACTCAGCTGGTATGACAACATTCCCCTACTCTCTTTCATCTTTTTGGGTGGCAAGTGCCGCAAGTGCCGAAAGCCAATTGCCAGCATGCACTTTTGGGCTGAGGTGCTGTCGGGGCTGGTTATGATCTGGTGGTGGCTAGCGGCTGGGCAAGAATTAACTGCCCATTTGGACATTTCAAGCTTGGTCAAAGCTGGAGTTTATGCCAGTTTTGGCTGGGTGGGACTGGTGATCGTACTGGTTGATTTGAAAAAAATGATTGTCCCCGATCGGGCAACGCTGGCAATTTTTGTACTTGCTGGGCTTTGGTTGCTGTGGCGCTTCCTGACCAGCCAGATTGGGTTTGATACAGTTGTAACAGCAATTGCCAGTGGACTGGTGACACTGGCTGTTTTCGGCGCCATTGTGGGGCTGACAAAGGGACGAGGGATGGGCTGGGGCGACTTGAAGCTCGCCCCAGCCCTAGCTTTGTTCGTCGGCTGGCCGCTGGCGTTCATCGGTTTGCTGTTTGCAGTATGGAGTGGCGCACTGGTTGGAGTTGTCTTACTTCTTTCTGGCCGCGCGCGTCGCGGCCAGCCGATTCCCTTTGCCCCATTTCTTATCTTTGGTTATGATCTCGCATTGCTCGTTGGTCACCAGGCTTGGCAGTGGTACTGGACTTGGGCTCTGGGAGCGTAGTAAGATGAGAAATAGATGTCGTTTTTTCGTTACATTGGTCGTTTTCTGTTTGTGAGTTTGGCGGTGATGTTTCTCTTTTTCCTCGGTATTCGCGAGTATTACTTGTTGATCGCCAAAGAGTCGCTCAAAGTCCAAGTCAACAAATTGATGACCATCAAGGACACACCCCAGGTTTATCAACGTTGTATGGGGTTGAATTCTGGTTTGGACACACGCGATCAAGATATTGTCCGATTGCAACTCCGCTTTCTCAACGATCGGGATTATGTGTTGGAAGCAGCTTGTTTTGGCTATGATTTTGCCCCAGAACTGATTGATAGTGCTAGTTTACCCAAAGATGTATATAAACGTCCGGGATCATCTGGAGTGGTGTTGGTTGATGGAGCTTGGGAGTTGGGTTTGTACTACTCTCCCCAGTTACCGATGAGTTTGAAAATGCCCCAGTTTATGTTGTCTAGAACAGCTAATCTAATGATGGAAAACTCGATTTGGGTTGATCACTTAACTGAAGAGCCGGATTATCTAACTCCCGCAGCTACCTGCGCAGGTTTTGGCTATCAGTGTTGTGATTTGGCTGTTGCTCAAGGTATGGGTGAGTCTCGCCCAGCGACCGATTGCGCTGAGAGTTGTTTTGCTAACTGCCTGAGCCGTCCAGTGGTGCTATCTTTCACCGCTCAAGGTTATGATCAATACACCCGGACCTTGAACTTACCCAAAAACCAGCTGGCACAGTATTATTTCCAGACTTCAAAAGAAAATGATTCTTCTGTTGATGCCATACTGCAGTTTGGTGATGGCCAATCGTGGACTGGTAAGCAGACTGAGGAACCAATTATCCACGCTTATACCTGCGATGCGCCTGAGTGCGCCTTTATAGCTGAGCTAAAGCTAGTTGATCAATCTGGGAGTGAGTCAGTGCCAAGTAATATTTCTAAAATTAATGTCATAATAAAGTAATAATAATTTTTTAAATCTGGAGGTAGTTATGCAGAACATAATTAAACAGCTGAAATCCAAAAAGGGATTTAGTTTGATTGAGCTGTTGGTCGTGATCTCGATCATTGGCATCTTGATCACTGTCAGCGTGGTGTCGTACAACAATGTTCGGCGCAACGCCCGCGATGGCCGGCGTCGCGCCGATATGGAGAACGTCCGCCAAACACTGGTGATGTATCGGTCGGATATGGGATGTTATCCTGAAGGACCGTCATTTACAGATATGATGACCCAACTTGGTAGTTACTGGTCAGGAGACGATCCCACAGATCCTCTGGATGGTAATCCCGGTTATGTTTATAACCCTGGTGCTGCTGCTTCTAATTGTGATGTTGCTGGGGTTGTGAGTTTTAGCCTTGTTGCTGACATGGAGCGTGGTCCTGATTACGAAGTTACCAGTCCGTGATTATTATGAACAAAAAAGATGGTTACACCCTCATTGAGCTCCTGGTTGTGATCACCTTAATGGTGTTACTACTGGGCGGTGGGGTGGCCACTTACTTCCGGTTTGAAGAACGCCAATCAACAGAAGTGGTAGCGCGGGAGTTACATCGGGCTTTCATCACCGCCCGCGCCAAGGCTCGATTTAGGGAAAAGGCAAACTGCACGTCGACCGAGAGAGTGATTGGGTTCCGCACTCTCATTAGAGATGATGGTGGAACGAAAAAGGTTGATATTTTGAGCATTTGTGGAAGTAGTCGCATTGATTATGATGGTGCCGAACCGAATAGTGTTCAAAATGAGGGTCCTACAACAGTTGTGTATACCATCCCCGACAATGTAACTTTAGAATCACCGATTTCAACTGACCTCCCCTACGAAGTTGATTTCTTTACTCTTTATGGTGGTGCTTGGATTAATGGTGATCCCGAACCAGTTCAAGTCCCAATTACAGTAAGTCGAGGTGTAGCCCGATATAGCTTTAATATCGACGGAGGTGCCGATATTAGCCCAGTAGTGAAGCTAAATTAAGCAAAAAATATGTTGAAGCTAAAGAAGTTGATCAAAGAACTAAACGCCGGAAACTCGCTGGTTGAGTTGCTAATTGCATCAATGATCATTAGCCTGGTTTTGGTGGCGGTGGCTACCACGATGATGTTTTCTCTCAAGAGAGAGGCGCTCAATCGCTATCGCCAGACTGCAGTTGAGTTGGCTAGCCAGGCGATTGAACACTTGAGCTTTGAGCGAGCAGGACTCGGGTGGGAACAGTTTGTTGATAACTATAACAACTATACCAACTATTGTTTTGCAGAAGATAGTAATGGAAATGTTGATGAAATTGAGGGTGTTTCATGTAACTACTCAGCGGACGGACACGTAATTGAAAAAATGGGAGTTGGCTTTCTCAGGGACGTCAAAATTGAAGAGGATGCTAATCCACTGACTGGCGTAGTTAAACTGACAGTGACGGTAGATGTGATATGGGTGCCAAATAGTACTGGACCAATTACTTATCAGATTGTACGTGAGTTTACCAAAAATGATTTCTAATTAATGGTGTTGCGCATCAGCGTAGTGCGTTTGAAGGTTTGGCTGACAGTTTCACCTGTTAGAGAAGTTCTTTTCAAGTCAAACGATAGGGTAATGTAAGGATTTCCTGCTGGATTTATATTGCACATAAATTCAAAGATTGAAGGTGTGTACTCTACTGAAGACAGATTGGCTGAGTTGGATGCGATTCGATCACTGATAGCTCTGAAAGTTGATGAACCACCGTCTTGATTTCTAATTGTTAATATATAAAAAGGGATACTGCCATCGCAATTGGTAGGAACGGTTAGATCTGGTTCGATGATATTTCGTGCATTGCGGATGAAAAAGCTGATTTGATTGAGGATGTACTCCCCTTCTTCCTTAATTTCTTGTTTCATGATCAAGCTAAGTTTGTGATTGAGAGTATTGATGAACAGCGTTGAGGAGCCAACTAGTAGCAGCACCATCATGACAGACGTGACCAGTAGCTCTATGAGGGTATAGCCAGCAGAGGATTTACGATTGGGCATGGTAGTTACAGACTCTCTTGCCAAATAATTTGTGACTCTTTAAGTTCTGGTGGGGTGTTTTTGGCTAGCTGTGGGTTGTAGATGAATACCTCGGTGGGATTATTAAGGGCATCCAGTGGAGGCAAAATTCTCTGAAGATCTACTCCCCCACAACCAATATAACTTCCACTAAGCAACAGTTTTTTATCATTTGTTCCAAATCCCTCTAAAGTGATGACTCCATCGGTGAAAATCAAGCCTTCCCAGTTGGGCGGAGTTGAGTAAGCGGCGCTAGGAGCGCTTCCAACATTGGCATCTATGGTAACTTCGCCGGTGGACACGATGCCAAAAAAACCTTTTTCTCCAAGTGATATCAGTTCAACAATATTATTGGTATTGTGGATAGTCACGTTTCCATCGTTATAGATTATCAATTTATCGTCACCCAAGTTCCAGTTTGATGCTGGATTGAGAATTAAGTCACCAGAGTGAAGATAAAGCAAAGTATCAGTATCTATCGATAAATCTATTACTTCTGGAGCAGTTAAGATCGTATTCAAATCAGTAATTGGAGTACCGATGGTTTCTGCAGTCATGCTTGAAGTAATGCCCAACTGCCGAGCAATAACGCTTGCAGAGTAATTGGTGCAGACGTAATCAGGTTGACCAATAACATTGTATTCATGTGGATTTGAAGGCAGACCCGATCCAGTGTTAATTCCAACTTCTCTGCACATTGGTATACCGGCAGAATCGTTTCCGCTAGCAGGTGGTTCAAGAGGAGGTTCTGTTTCAATAAAGTAAGTACCACCGTATAAGTTTGAACTGATGCCCATTTTTCCATACGCACTGCCCCCTACTACCTGCCACCAGGGATTGGGTGGTGTAGGTGTAGGTGTAGGTGTAGGAAGAGGACAAACTCCGCCTCTATCAATATCCATGGTAGACCCGGGACAACCAGCCTTTGGTTTAATTACTATCCCATAGTCATATCTAACACCGGGAATCAAGCCAGGACAGGCTGACCAAGAACCAGTATCAATTAACTCGGATAACCTTTTACCTACAGTGTCACACAAAACATAAGATCCTGCACCTTGCTTACGATAGATATATAAACCTGTAGATTCAGCAAGATACCCAGCATTCAGCGGTTCCCATGTCAACTT
>DAOOPX010000006.1:0-16937 GCA_035388465.1 Candidatus Woesebacteria bacterium | reverse complement strand
CGCTTGGCAGTGTTATGGCTCAAAACTTGTCAGCTGAAGTATGTTGAAGCTAAAGTTGACCAAAGACCGATGCTAATTCTTGACGATATTTTGTCTGAACTGGATACCGACGCGCGGGAGTTCGCGTTGAGCCTGATGCGGGCTGGCCAGTCGTTGATCACGACGGCCAGCCAAGGCATTGCCGAACGGATTATCCGTACTTTTGACCAAGTGAAGCAGATCGATCTTTCAGCTAAATTAAAGTAGAACACAAATATTAAAGTATATTGACTAAATTAAAGTATATTGATATATTACTTTAATTATGCATATTGCCACCATTTCTTCTCAGCGCCAAATTACCTTACCCAAGGCCATGTTGGATCAACTTGCTCTCAAAACTAAAGATAAAGTAAAGATTGAGGTTGATAATGATCAACTGGTGATCAAAAAAACAGTCAGCTTGATGGACTTGTCTGGTTGCTTGGCTCACTTGGTTAGTCCAGACAAGAAGGGTGTACCGATAGAAGTAGCAAGAGCAAGCGCGATGAAGGTAATGGCGAAAAGATGGGCGGAAGAAAATGAATCAATTATTGATTGATACAAACGTAGTATTGCGGTTGTTTGTCGACACAGATTCCAAACTACATCAGCGTGCAGAAAGAATACTATTTCCTGTTTTTTATGGCCAACAACAAGCAGTAATTAGTATTTTGGCGATCAGTGAAATTATTTGGATTTTGGACAGTTATTACCAGATCAAAAAAAAAGAATATGTACCGATGGTCATCGGCTTACTAAGTTGCAAAAATATCCGTGTTTATGAGCTTGATCGATCCGAAGCAGTATCATTGCTTCAAGCACATAAGATAACTGCTTTGTCATGGGTGGATTTGTATCTATATTTGCTTTCGCGCAAAAACGGTTTTGAGCTGGCAAGTTTTGATAAAAAATTAGTCAGAAGAATGGCACAGCCTAATGACATTATTTGACCAACTAAGTTTGCCACGAGCAGATTCTCACAAAGGCCAAAACGGCAAACTGTTAGTCATTGGTGGATCTAAACTGTTTCACAGCAGTATTTTTTGGGCGGCGGACGTGGCAAGCAGAATTGTGGATATGGTGCACTTTACCAGTCCAGCCAACGAAAACAACGAGCTCGTCCGCCGCCAAATTAAGCAGGGTTTTTGGACTGGGATTGTAGTGGATTGGGCAGATGTTGAAGAGTATTTAGTTGAAGACGACGTGGTTTTAATTGGTCCGGGAATGGAGCGCTCTAAAGAAACCAAGAATATTGTTGATCAGTTACTGAGCAAATATCCAGATCATAAATGGGTGGTTGATGGTGGTGCGCTGCAGATGGTGGATCCGAAGTTACTCTCAAATCAAATGATCATTACACCGCACCATCACGAATTACAGATGATCATGACCAATTATGGTTTTGATTCTGATCAGCAAGCTTTAGATCAATTGCAAAACCAACGAGTGACGGTTTTACTCAAAGGAGTTATTGATCGGGTTTATGCCAATGGCGAGATGATTGAAGTATCGGGCGGCAACCAGGGTATGACTAAAGGCGGGACAGGAGATGTCCTTGCCGGCCTGGTTGCCGCCCTCTATTGCCATCACTCTGCCTTACTCGCAAGCGTTGCTGGTAGTTATGTCAATAAAAAAGCGGGCGAAGCGTTGTGGCAAACTGTCGGTCCTTACTTCAACGCTGGCGACCTGGTGACTCAAGTCCCGAGAACGCTGTGGGAAGTCATGCTTCGATCCCGATAAGATTGGGACTCATGCTTCGACTCACTTCGCTCGCTCAGCATGACAAAGAAAAACTTTCCCTGCATATTTTGCAAATATAGTGTATAATTCCTCTAGTAATTATTCCCGCATGTAATATTTTTTAAGTTTATGTACCAACCAAAATTTAGCATAACTAATAATTTACTAACCTATATCTCGCGTATCGAAAGCGCAAAAGCCGTTATTAATCACTCGCCACTTGTCCCTGCTTGGGAAGCTCGGTTTCGCAGTGACGCTCTCACTAAATCTGTCCACTTTGGCACCAAAATTGAGGGAAATGAATTAAGTGCTGAGCAAGCAGATAAAGTGGTCAAATTAGAAAACGTTTCTGACACCAAACAAATTATGGTCAAGACTGGGATTATGGCTCGTGAAAGAGATATTCAAGAAGTTTTGAACTATCGCAACGTTCTGGCTTGGATTGATGAGCAGTCCCATTTGAGCCAGGATCAAGTATTCAGCGAGCACACTCTGATGAGTTTGCACCGCCTCACGACTCAGGGATTAATTGAGCAGGCATACGTAGCTGCTTATCGCGATAAACAAGTAATCGTGCAGAGCGCATCGGAAGGCGGGGTGGTTTTTCGTCCTCCCGTGGCAGTGGAGGTGCCTTACCTAATTGAAGATTTTTTCAGTTGGGGAAAGGGTCAAGCAGTTTCAGGAATGCACCCGGTTTTACGTGCTGCGATCACTCATTACCAATTGGTTTACATTCATCCATTTATTGAAGGTAACGGTCGAACTGCGCGTGGATTGGCAACGCTGCTTTTATACACTTTAGATTATGATTTTAAGCGGTTCTTTTCCCTGGAGCAGTACTTTGATAATGATGTAGAAGGATACTATCAAGCCTTACTTTCGGTACAACAGTCGGCTGACGCCGATATGACGTATTGGCTGGAGTATTTTTGTTACGGGGTGGCGCTGGAGATTGACAAGATCCAGCGCCAAGTTGAACGCTTGTCTAAAGATTTAAAGCTAAAAAAGCAGTTGGGCAAACAGGTGGCGCTCTCCGAGCGCCAAATCATTCTTCTCGAGCTTTTTCAGCAAAAAGACGAGCTGACTTCTGGAGACGCTCAGGAGGTTTTACCTCATATTTCTGTTGATACAATTTTGCGCGACCTCAAAGATTTGATGGAAAAAGGAGTAATCGAGAAACAAGGTGTGACCAAGGGTGTGACGTACCGGTTGAAAGAATAGTATTACCACTAGACAAAATGTATTACTGTCTGATAATATTCATTACATGAATATGTACTACACCACTTCTGTTACTTCCAAAGGCCAAACTACGATTCCGGCCGACATCCGCAAATATTTGCAGGTTGAGACCGGCAGTCGAGTGGTATTTAGCTTGCGTGACGATATGGTGGTGATTGAGCCAGAGAAATCGTTTGTGAATCTTCGCGGAATTATTAAATCGAAGAAAAAAATTGCAAATGCCGAATGGGATAAAGCTATTTTGGATTTGGTGAAGCATGCCAATGAAAATTCTTGATACAAATATCCTGATTAGATTTTTGACCAATGATGATGCAAATCTAGCGGAACAAGCCGAGAATATTTTACGAACTGCTGCCAAATCAAGCCTAAAACTCTACGACGTTGTGTTTGTGGAGATAATATTTGTGTTACAAAGTGTTTATCAGCTCAAGAAAGAAACAATTGTTGAAATTGTGTCTTTATTAATTACTTTCTCGGCGATAAACTGTAACAAAAAACTGCTGGGACAAACACTTTGGTTATTTGACGAACACTCGATTTCGATTGTGGATGCTTACCTATTAGCGCGAGCGCAGCTCGCGCCAAACAGTCAAATTGAAACGTTTGATCTTAAGCTAAAAAGACTTACCCAACGCTAATTATTGATACTGTTTTACATCGCTGTTACTGTTGTCTGCTTGGTCAAGTAAGAGATGTGTGGGATAATAAAATCATGCACTTTAGAGAATTTGCCAGATATTTGAAAGAATTGGAAGAAACAAGTTCGAGGTTAGCGATGACAGATCAGTTGGCCGAGTTGTTTCAGCAGTTGGATCTGGATGAAGTACTGCCAGTTTGCTACTTACTGCAGGGGCGACTGGTACCGGCGTACCAGTCGCTAGAGTTTCAGCTCAGCGCTAAGATGGTGCTGCGGGCTTTATCCCAATTGATTAGCGGTGAAAAACACACCACGCAAACTGATTTGTTCGGTACAAGTGATTCAACAGAACAGTTGAGTGACGAAGTTCAAACTTTATTTAAACAGTTGGGTGACGTTGGTTTAGTTGCGGAAAAGGTGAAGGAAAAAGGGCCTGGTCGCACTTCAACTACGTTCAGTGTGACACAAGAATTATCTATCGTTGAGGTTTATCAGCGATTGGTTGAGATTGCCCGAGAAGGTGGCGAGGGTTCACAACAGCGCAAGTTGGATAAATTAGTCAGTTTATTTCGCGCAGTGGATGGGTTGGGCGCGCGCTACTGCGCGCGCATCGTGGTGGGCAAGCTCCGCCTAGGTTTTAGCACCATGACCATGCTCGATGCTTTGAGTTGGGTCGCCGCCAAAGATAAGTCTTTCACTGAGGCTTTGGAGCAAGCATATCAGAACAAAGCCGACATTGGCTTACTTGCCCAAGAGTTTTTGCAAATGGTTAGAAAAGAAACTGAGTTAACAACAATTAAGCAAAATTTATTAAACTTGCCAGTGAGTTTAGGTGTGCCGGTCGTTCCGGCACTTTGCCAAAGATTAAACACATCGGCTGAAATCATTACCAAGCTTGGTCGAGTAATTGCCGAACCAAAGTACGATGGCCTGCGCTTACAGATTCACATTGATAAATCTGATGGGCAACACCAAATCATGGCTTTTTCCCGGTCGTTAGAAAACATGAGTGCAATGTTTCCCGAGTTAGAGCAACTTGCGGATTCGTTGTCTTGCCAGTCATGTATTCTTGACTCGGAGGCAATTGGGGTTGATCCAAACACCGGAAAGCTGAGACCTTTTCAAGAAACTATTACGCGCAAACGCAAGCACGAAGTAGGGGAAAGAGCCAAAGACGTGCCAATCAAGTTTTTTGTGTTTGATGTTTTACTGATCGACGGAAAATCAATTATTGATCTGCCGTTACTAGAGCGGAAAAAACTACTAGTTCAGATTTTACCCAAGATGAAAGTAGCGGAGCCAGTGGAGTACATCCAGACTGAAAATCCAGTTGAGCTTCATCAATTTCATGAAACGATGCTAACCCAAGACCTTGAGGGCGCGGTGATGAAGAAAAACGATTCTCAGTATCAAGGGGGGCGAAAGGGTTGGCGGTGGGTGAAAATTAAGGAAGCTGAGGGGTCAAAGGGCAAGCTCAACGACACACTTGACCTGTTAGTCATGGGTTATTATTTAGGTAAAGGTAAGCGCGCCCAGTTTGGACTGGGCGCGATCTTGGTTGGCGTCTTGGACGAAGACGCCCAACAAATTCTGAGTATTTCTAAAATTGGCACAGGGATAAGCGAAGCACAGTTAACTGAGTTTAAACAGCAGTTCCAGCCGATTGAGACGAAACAGCGGCCAAATTTATATCAGCTAGTAGACAAAAGTTTGACACCAGACTATTGGTTAGAGCCAGAAGTAGTTGTGGAGATTGCGGCAGATGAAATTACCACTTCGCCCGCGCATCGCGCGGGCGTAGCACTGCGTTTTCCCCGCTTGATCAAAATTCGTACCGACAAAGACTGGCAGAGTATCACTACTTTGTCAGAATTGAAGAATTTTTCTCGTCGCTAAGTTGTTAGAATATAAATTGGATTAAACCGAGTATGAAAGTTAGCGCAATTTTACCAGCATTTAATGAAGCAAAGCGGATTAACAACGTCTTACAAGTTGTGGTGCAGGTGCCGTCAGTGGAAGAGATCATCGTCATCGACGATGGCTCCACAGACGGCACTCTGGCCGCGATTACCCCTCATCCCAAGATCAAAACCATCTCTCTCCCACAAAACGTGGGTAAAACTTGGGCGGTGGTGGCTGGCGTCAAACAAGCAAAAAATGAGCACCTACTACTACTTGATGCCGATTTGTGTGGTTTGGCTGTCGAGCACATTGAGAATTTAATCGAAAGTTTTCAAGCAAAAACAAAAATGGCGATTTTGGATTACGGTTCACAGGAGTATGTTTTGCGACACGTAATCAAGTCATTTCCAGCTTTGTCCGGTGTACGCTTGTTGACAAAAGAGAAGTTTCTTCAAGTACCTTTCCACAAGACAGATAGATTTGAGCTAGAAAACCGAATTAACCGGTTTTTTATCAAGAACAATTGGCAGATCAAAATTGTGCCAGGACCAACAGTTTATACGCCTCACAAGTTCGTTAAGTACGGAATAATTCGGGGAACATGGCTTGGATTTTGGGCGCTTAAAGAGATATTTTTTAGCAACGGTTACTTTGGTGCGTTGCCCACATATTGGGAATGGCGATCTTTGGCGAAACTTAGTACAAAGGCTTAAGCGTCTCGAGAATTTGCCTGATTTTATCCTTTTGTTGTTGAGTGAAATGAGTAATTTTTTCACCAAGTTTTTTGGCTAATTGCTCTTTTGATTTGGCTTGATAATGTTGCCCACCCAGCATCACATAGCCGTAATCTTCGATCAGTTCTTCTTTAAAGATCGAGTTGATGAAGACATTCGCCTGAATCCAGCCGCTTTTAAGCAAACCGTCTTTACGTTGACGTCTCAGACTAATGGTGAATTGGGGATCACTCAAAACTTCAAATTTGTAACCGTCTTTGATTAGGGCTCTCACCAAATTATGGTCCTCGCCCAGGACAAGGTGTTCTTTGAAACGATATTTCTGCGCCAAATTTCTTTTCAATCCCAGCATTCCTCCCCAGGCGAAATTGGGGCCAATCTTATTTTGCGCCACTATTAAAACATTTAGGGCTCGCACAAGAGTTTGATAAGCTGGAGTGTTTTTTTCTGGAAGCACCATGGTGGTGAATAGATCCATTTTTCTAAACTTGCTGATTTGGTAACAAATACCTTGTAAAAAATATTTTGGCAAACGGTCATCCGCATCCATATAGATTACCCACCTACCTTGAGCTTTTTTGGCGCCAAAGTTGCGTTGGTGGGCGACGTTGCGCTTTTTGACGGTATAAGTGGTGAAGTTGAGCTTGCCGGCAGATTTGCCGGCAAGCTCAGTAGTTTTATCTTCAGACATGGCATCGATATGGATCACCTCAAAGCTGGCGAGGGGATAAGTTTGTTTACTTAGGTCTCCCAACAGTTTGGGTAAGTACTTTTCTTCATTCAGCGTGGGGATGATAATCGAAAAAAACGGTCTTGAAGTTTTTGCAGTCATAGGTAGTATGATTATAAAGTATAGTTCAGCAGATAACATTGATGTAGTTTTCAATCTATGAAGTTACTCGTTGGTTTGGGTAATCCAGGCAATAATTATCAGCATACCAGGCATAATGCTGGATTTATGTTGGTTAATCAATTGGCGGATAAATTGGGAGTTGTTTGGAAAAAGCGAAAAATCCTTGAGTTAGAAATGGTCGAAACAGATTATTTTAATCAAAAGCTAATTTTGCTCAAGCCGCAGGGGTTTATGAATCGCTCGGGACAAGTGCTGGGGCGGTTTTGGCGCAAAACCGCCCCAATTCCACTCGAAAATCTGTTTATCGTCCACGATGACCTCGATTTACCCCTTGGAGAGTTTAAACTCCAATTGGGCAAAGGTCCCCACGAACACAACGGCTTGCTCTCAATTTATCAAAACCTTGGCGCTAAAGATTTTTGGCACGTGCGGATTGGAGTTGACGCTCGCGCCGGTCGGCGCGAGCTAGCTGGACACCAATACTTACTCCAACCGTTCCCTCCAGAAGAATTTCTAATTCTTGAACAAACGCTGATCCGAGTCTTAACTGAGCTAGAAAACCAGCTACAATGTTAAGTTATGCCGTTACTGCGTGAATCTTACTTGCGTTTAACTTCATTGGGTTTTGGTCGAACTGTCAATTTACGGTGGCTGTATCTCAATCGAGTGCTACGGGATCTGTCCAATAAATTAGTTTATTTTTTTCTCCCAATTTTTTTGTATCAACTTGGTCAAGAACACTTAGCCCAGTGGCTACACCTCGACAGTATTAAAGCTGGCTTTCTGATGATTATCGCTTATTTTTTGATAGTTCGACCGATCAATGCAGCACTAGTGATTCCTCTGGGACGATTGGTAAATAAAATTGGATACAGTCAAGCATTAGCCCAATCTTATTTTTTTAAAGCAGTTAGTTTTGTGTTTATGTATTTGAGTGTGGAGCATCCTGGGTTTATTCTGGTCGCTGGTTTTTTTGACGGAATGCAGGGAGCGATGTTTTGGCCCAATTATCAAGCTATTTTAAGTAAACAGTCTGATGTTGATTCAATGGGTAAAGACTTGGGATTACTGCATTTTATTTTACAATTTGTGGCGGCAATTTCTCCGGCTTTGGCCGGTTTGCTGGTTTTCTATTTTGGTTTTGATGCCCTATTCTTGGTTGGGGTTATGGTGTCATTGATGGGCTTAATCACGGCCTTGATGATGGATCTGCCCAGAGAAAGAGACCAAATTAGTTTTCGCGAGTTTCGTCGCTGGGCCAAGGAAAGAAAGTACATAAAATTTGGGTTGGCCGTCGGCGCGCGCTACGTCACCGACGTAGCGCTATTTCTCTGGCCGTTGTACCTATTTATTCTACTCAAGGCGGTAGATAAAGTCGGGTATTTATACACGACTTCGCTTTTTATCTCGATGATACTGACGGCAGTTCTGACTTTCAAAATTGACAAAATTAAATCACGTAAGCTGTTTAAATTTTCTGGAGGAATTCTGGCGATAATTTGGTTGATCAGATTAAACCTGGTTTCAGTCTGGGGAATAGCGTTAGTCGATGCCTTTGACCGAATTGTGTCCAATTTTCATTGGTTGTTCTTTGACGTAACGTTTTATAAACGTGGGGTGGGGAGTCAGGCCCATTCCTACTTTGTCTACTCCGAGTTAATTCAACACACAGTGATGAGCTTGGCGTGGTTACTTGCCGCCAGCTTGATTTTGTCCGGCTCAATTTGGAGCGTCATATTTATTGTGGCGGCTGTCAGTACAGCTCTTACAACTTTGATTCAGAGTAAGCACGAGTGATTACAGAAACAACAAATGATCCAAGATAAACCATCCAACCCAACTCAACAAAATAAATCGAGCTTTGTACCAATTGGATCACTTTTCTCCAAGTATCAAGCTAGAGAAAACGGCAAGTACATTAGTCAAGAGTTCCAAGATTATGGATATCGTCTGGCGGTAGATCTGGATGATCTACCGCACAAAAGTTTGTACATCAAGCTCGCCAAGAGAGAACCACGCGCCTGGCTGGAGCAAGCCAGGCGCTTTGTCATCGACGCTGCTGGTGCCAAAAGCAAAGCCAAACTTTTTATGTGGAAACTTGGCCAACTAAAAAAAGCTGATAAGCCTGGATCAGACCCGAGATAGATGTTACACTAAAGCTCAATATGTTTGGTTATACGCGAATTTTGATTGTGGTGTTGGCATTATTGGCGGTTGTAAGTGGATACAACTATTTATTTCATCCTTTTGCCTCTTGGACCAACATCGACGCCACTCAGATGAATCAAAACAGTGTTTCTCCTTCTCCTTCTCCCGAGCCAGTTGATCCGTTAGTTGAGTTGATAGAGAAACTTTCGCCAGAGCAAAAAATTGCCCAATTAATTTCTTTACCTCTGACTTTGCCAACAGTATCCAGTAATTCTGCCAACCTTACTAAACCACTCGACGATCAGCAAATTGGTTTATTGACCTTGCTCAGGCCTGGTTTTGTCTTGATTTATGGAGAAAAAATAAATTTTGATCAAGTGTCTGCAGCAATTGAGCAGATTAATCAAGTGTTTTCTCAAACTGAGTTTAAACCAGCAATTATGGTTGATCATGAGGGTGGCTCAGTTCAAAGATTGGGCGGTGAGGGTTTTACCCGTCTACCTAGTTGGCGCAGCTACTGTCAGCTGCCGCTGGGAGAGCGAGAAGAACTCTTGGCCGAATCAGCGCGGGAGCTGTCAAGTGCTGGGATCAATATTGTTCTGGCCCCAGTGTTGGATGTAGCTACCCAAAGCAGTGTGCTTAAAGATCGAGTTTGTAGCGGCGACCCAATGCAGGTAGCTCAAGCAGGGGCGGAGTTTGTGAGAATTTTCCAGAGCTATCAAATTTTGCCAGTACTGAAACACTATCCGGGCATTGGTTCAATTACTAAGGATCTACACACTAGCTTTGATACCCGCGCGGTTAAAGAAAATGATTTATTGGTTTTTGATCTGATTTTAGATAAATATTCTCGTTTGGGAGTAATGAGCGGTCACATGGGCACAGCTCCACTTAATCCTGATATCCCTTGTTCATTAAGCCCAGATTGTCTGAACATATTGAGTACCACTCACCCCAGAACATTGGTGTTTAGTGACGACTTGTTGATGGAATCTGCACGTTATAATGCCACTTCCCAAAAATATGATAAGTTACTTGGTCAGGTCGTGCAGGAAGCGGTTAAAGCCGGTAATCAAGTGCTAATTTTTGGTAAAAACGCCGAACCAGAAGAAATAATTGAGGTCCAGACGGCGTTAATGGAGCTTTATAACCAAGAAGAAGGTGCAGCATTAATTGACACAAGGTTGAAAGCAGTGTTCGAGTACAAAAATTTGCAATCAAGTGAGGAACAAACAAATGCAGATTAAAGAATTTCGCGCGCAATTATTTCGCATACTCAAGGGTGAGTATGCTAGCTGGTTGGTTCTCACTGTGTTTTTGATCACGTTCATTTTGGCCAAAGGGTTGTTTTTCCAGCTGGTATTGTTAATTTTGGGTTTGATTCTGGGCAATCTGTTTGCCTCCAAGGAAGCAGCGCGTTGGTTTCAGCAGCTGGCGAATCCATTGATTAGAGATCTCCAAACTAATGTTTACTCATTGGTATTTATGGCGTTAATGATCCCGGTCTCGTTATTGGTTGTGACTTCAACCGGCAGTATGTTAGGTATTGGCTTAGTTTTCAGTTTAACTGTCCAGATTGCTTTGACTTTATTCAAATTAAAAGATGATCACCAGGCAATTACTACAAAATTTTTTGTTCAACTGAAAAGAACCCCAACGATTCAAGAAACTCAGTTTGTGGTTTGGTTTTGGATAGGTTGGACAGCAGTGCTGTGGTTAATGTTGTTGCTTAGATAAAATAAGATGCAACTCAATTTTTACGGTTTGATAGTTGGTTTAGCCGTTGTACTCGCTTGGCAAATTACCGAGAAGTTGTCTCACAAGTTTGGTTTATCGCCAAAAGTTTTTAATCGCGCGAGCGTTTGGTTTGGGGTGGGCGCGGTGGTTGGCGCCAGGTTGTGGCACGTGCTGACTTCTGCTGATATATATTTAGCTCACCCAGAATTAATCATCCAAGTCCAGAATGGCGGGATGAGTATTTGGGGAGTGATTTGGGGTGGGGTACTGAGTTTGACGATCTATTGGTGGATTAATTGGTTTAGTTGTCGCAAGGATTTGCCAATTAACAAACCGAAAAATAGATTTAGCGCCAAACAGTATTGGTTGTTTTTGGATAGCTTGAGTTTCGGTCTGCCGATCGCGCAGGCGATCGGCAGACTCGGAAATTGGTTCAACCAAGAGTTATACGGCTTGCCCAGTAATTTGCCGTGGGCAATCACTATTGATCGGGTACATCGCTTACCTGGTTACGAGGAAATTGCCCGATATCACCCGCTATTTGCCTACGAAATAATTGCCCTAACAATACTCTGGACTCTGCTCTGGCGGCAGCCAGAGCAGAGTCCACCCGGCCGCCGCTTCGTCTTTTATTTGTCCGGCTACACCCTAATTCGGTTTTGTTTGGATTTTATTCGCATCGATCAGTTGATGCTGCCATTCACCCAACTGAGCGTCAACCAAGTAGTTTCGGTAGTTTTACTTTTTACTTTTATCACACTCCGTAAATTGTTGTATAAATAAACTATGTTTGGTAGCTACTTACTGTTTTTCCTTGGTACTTGGGTGATATCTCAATCGGTTAAATTTTTCGTTAAAATCTTGCGTCGTGAGATTACGCTTAAAGAAACGTTCAGCAGTTATTTATTCTATTCTGGTCCTCCCAGTTCCCACACCGCACTACTTGTAATGACATTATTTTTTGTTTATTCTCGCGACCCTGAAGATCAGATATTACTCATCACTTTTATGTGTTTTACAATTCTTTGGCTCTATGAAATTTATATGCAGCGTAAAAGATTTGTGTTGTTGGCTCACAGTTTGTCGGATGCAGCAATAAAGAATCCCACTGATAAAAACTGGGCAAAAAAAAATGCAAGAGTTTCATGGTCATGCTTTGATTGACCTGATTGCAGGAGCAGTAGTGGGGTGGGGTAGTTTTGTTTGCCTTGATCTAATTATCAGTTGAGCAAAATCAATCATTCGGTGTGTGTAGCCACATTTTAATGTTGTAGCAAAATTTTGCTACAATGCTTGATTTAGACTTGCTTATGTTTGCGCAAATAATGTGTGTTACAAGCTGCTAAAGACTTAAAACACCCACTTTGGATGAAGTTAATTAAACGTATCAATTTTTTGACAATCTACCGGTTTCGCTCAATGGTTAAAAAAGAGATGATAGAACAATGTTATTTATTTTTTTACTTTGGTGTGTGTTGCTAACTGATGAAATAGTAATTCCCAAGTATAAATTTAATGTACAACTGTTAAGTAGATACCCGCCATGACCATCAACGCAGCAAACAATTTTTTTTCAATCTCTGATCTTTCCTTCAAAAAAATATAAGCTACAATCACGTTGAGCATGACACTGGTAGCTTGCAGTGGCACAATGGTGGTCACCTCACCCAGTTGGAATGACCTGAGCGCAAAAATAATTGTTAATGCCCACGAAATACCGGTTAGCAGGTAATATTTTCGGGTTGAGCTGGAGAGTTCCTGGCTGATATTTTGCAAAGTGACTTTCTCTGCAAATGAAATAATCAAAGCTGGTAGAGCTAAAGTAATCAACACGTAAATTGGCAGATTGAACTGGGAAGAAATGCCAATATCAACCGAAAGTGCGATAGAAAAAACGAAGGTGGCAATGACCGCAAGTCCCACATACTTGTTAATTTGTAGCCGGTTCTCTTTTAAATTCAGTAACAAATTGGCGCTGATGATTAGTAATGCGCCAATTAATTTGGAAAATGAAAATTCGTCATGAAATATTGTCCAGCCATAGATGATCAAAAAAACTGTTTGAAGTTGATTAATAATTGTGACTACTGAAACTTGCAGGTGTTTTCTTGCAGTAGTCTGGAGTCTGTCGCTTGTTGCATAAAATAAACACGCTCCCAGTAGAAGTAGGTACCATTTCATCTCAGAAGGAAAGTTAAGTGCAAAAAAAGGAATGAAAATTATTGATGAGACGGCGCCTAGTAATTGCAACGTAACCGTTGCGGCTCCGTCGTTTTTAGTTTTACTTACAGCTAGTTTATAAAATTGGAAAAAACTAACGACAGAAACAAGATAAATTACAAAATTCAGCTGCCATGTATTAAATAAAGTCGTTAGAATTTCTAACATTTTCAGTGTAATTGTACAACGAAATATAAAATCAATTGATTGGAACAATTTTAACTAGCACCGGCAAGTGGTCGGAGCCGACGTGGGGGAGGATTTGGCGGTCGGTGACCGTCAAATCCCGAACTAGAACGTGATCAATTGGGATGCGGAAAGCTTTGGGCAAGAATGATGGCCAACTGGGTTGGACGCCGTTGTTGAGTCTCGTGTCTTGTAGATTACCGGTTTCGAGTAACTCGTTGAATATTTTTGACCAAGAGGTAGCGTTGAAGTCACCCAGGACTACGACTGGGTCCGTTTGATCCGCCGCCCAAGCTGCTGCGCCTAGTAAGACGTCGTTACGAACCTGCTGAGTGCGCTCGGTAATTGGCGGCGGCGGATGAATCAAAGCAAACTGGATTGTTTCTTGGGTTTGAGTAGTAATTCGTGCAGTGATGCTGGGATAATCAGCATGTTGACTGAAATATGTTTTTTCGAATTGTGTGCCGAACTCAGGCTTGACGAAAAAAGCCATTCCCAATCTCGCTCGACCCGGCAAGTGATACTGGAGGCTGTACTCGGGAATGAGTTCGGCTAGGAGCGAGTAATTTTGACTTGGTAGCTCTACTACCACCAAAACGTCAGGTTTTTGCTCCCGGACAAGCAGCGCTAGGGGGGCGAAATCGTTGGTGTGGTAATTAACGTTGGTATGCATGACTGTCAGCTTCCCAGCGCTTGTATTTATTGGTATAGCTTGTGCTGTTGGTTGAAAGTAAAAGGGAAGTAAAGTGACGAAGTTTAGGATAAACCCAAAAGTGGCCAAGGTTAGCCAGACTGGTCTTTTAGTTATAATTAATAATGGGATGATCAAGAGAAATGCCCAACTGTACTGTAGATGAAAATTGGCAAAAATTTCTGCCAGCCAATAAGTAGAGCGGAGATAACCCAAGAAACTCATTGTCATCAGCACAACCACAGCTGTGGCGGCCAAGCCGCCCAGCAAGTTAATTAATTTTGATTTATGATGTAGCTGCATGAGTTTTTGTTTTAAAAACGAAGTTTCCAGTATACCATGCTTAAGCAACTTACTGATTGGTCTGGGCGTGGTTGTGTTACTGACGGTAATTTATGGGATACTTTATTCTAATCACAAAAAAGAAAATTTGACAGAGATCAACAGCGCCCAACTGCTCAAATATCCAGATCGTTCACTCCTTTTGGCTCAGTTCTATTCTGAATCTGGTCAAGTTAAATCACCTAAAATTCAAGTTGAGCTGGTAAATACTGGACCAAGCATCGAACAAGGATTAAGTAGTAGAACAGAGTTGGGAGCAGACGGAATGTTATTTGTTTTTAGCCAAAAACATATCCCTAGTTTTTGGATGAAGGAAATGCGGTTTGATCTTGATTTTGTGTGGCTGAGGGGCGGTCAGGTCGTCGAGCTGACCGCCAACGTTCCTGCACCACCTTTAGGTACGCCGTTATCAGATTTACCCACCTACTCTTCTACTGAGCCAGTCGAGTGGGTACTTGAGCTTCCCGCTGGCTCAATTAAGCAATGGCAGGTCGAGTTATCAGATCATTTTGTGCTATCATCGTAGTGCACATGCCCGCCAACACCAATGTTTCTCTAGCAAGAAAAGTGATTAATCGAGCCAATGTTTTTCAATCCTGGCAAAATCAGACGGCTGGACAGACTCAACCTCAAAATACCCCTCAATTAGACTCTTCTAACTCAGCTAAACTTGATACTTTTGACTCGGTTCTTGATCAAGTTGAGTCTAGTTCCAGTGATTACACCACCTTGGCGGCGTTAGCCAGCGAGGCTAACGCACCCACGAGTGCCGCCCCTGGCGGGGCGGCCCGCAAAGAAAAACTTGAAGGAACCGCCGTGCCAACTGTTGAATCAGGAGGCATTACCTACGTTGAGCAAGAGCCTCAGCCCGAAATTCCGGTAGAAGTTGAGAGTTTTCTCAAGCGTGTTGACAATTCTGCTGATAAAATCAGACAAGAGATTGTGTTGGCTGATGCCCAACTGGCCACCCAGAACCAAAAACATCCAGCCAAACCAGTGATTGTCCTGCCGATCACACCGGCTAACGAGAAATCTGCCCAAGGCAAGTCGACCAAATTTTCGGTGGTTTGGCTGGTAGAATGGAGTCGGAAAATTATCAAAAAATTTCTGGGGAGAGTGGTTTATAAAGAATAATCTATGTTACAACCAGACTTGTTGTTTAATCAGTTGCTTGCCATTTTTTCGCAAATCATCGCGATCGTCTTGATTTTGGCCATTTTTGTGGCATTTGCGTATATGTTGTTTCAAGCATTTAAACACAGGAATAAAGAGAAGTATGCTTTAGGATTTGTTACATTAATGATTCGGCTGCCCCACGAAACCGAGATCAAAGTGGATGCAGCCGAACAGATGTTTGCCGGTCTTTACTCGATCAAGCATGGCGGTTTTTTTCATTGGTTAAAACCTGAGGACCTGTTCGCATTTGAGATTATCGCCCTCAAGGAAGAGATTGCGTTTTATGTCAGTTGCCCTGCAGAGCTGCGCGATTTGGTTGAAAAACAAATACATGGCGCCTATCCTGTAGCCGAGATTACCGAAGTCGATGAAGTCAACATTTTTAGTCAAAAGGGAAGAGTAGCGTTTACCACTTTGGTTATGGAAAAAGCCAATTTTTATCCGATCAAAACTTATAAAGATTTACCCACTGACAGTTTATCCTTATTAACATCAGCTTTGTCAAAAATGGGTGATGGCGAAGGCGCGTCGTTACAGCTTCTTTTTTCTCCAGAGGGTAAGAGTTGGCAAAAAAAAGGTAGAAGCTTCATTCAGTCAGAAAAAAAGCGTGAGGCCGATCCGGAAAAAGCCACCTACGGTCACGATCCTAAGGAGATGGAAGCGATTAGCACTAAGATCGAAAAACCGGGATTTAGATTAGCTATCAAGATTGTAGTTAACTCTCCAACTGAGCACACAGCTGAGTCACATCTAAATAATATTGCTGGAGCATTTGCTCAATACACTTCGGCTCACAACAGTTTTAAAAAGGGTCGGGTGTTTTTCAAACACCTGTTTATGATCGATTTTATCTATCGTTACTTGCCGCTGTTTAACCGCAACACCTGTATCCTTAATACAGAAGAGTTGGCAACCATTTTTCACTTACCTAATAAAACTGTGGAAACTCATCACATCAAGTGGCTGAACGCCAAAAATGCCCCTGCTCCAAGCACCATCCCCAATTCAGGTTTATTTTTGGGCAAATCACTGTACCGAGGAGATGTACGTAAAGTTTATATCAGTGAAGATGATCGACGGCGTCATATGTATATTGTAGGTAAGACTGGTACAGGAAAATCAGAGTTTCTCAAGGAAATGATTCTCCAAGATATAGAGAACGGTAAGGGTGTGTGTGCCATCGATCCTCACGGTGAGTTCGTTGAAGATATTTTGCAGTTGATGCCACCCGAACGGGCGGAAGACGTTATCTATTTCAATCCATCCGATCTTGATCGGCCGATGGGCATGAATATGATGGAGGCC
>DAOOPX010000005.1:0-17648 GCA_035388465.1 Candidatus Woesebacteria bacterium | reverse complement strand
CGTTGGTCTACTTGAATCAATTAACATAAAGTGCAATATGTATGCGACGCATACACAATGTTGACAACATACAACACACAACATACAATTGGGGCTATGATTAGAACCCAAGTTTATCTTCCCGATCAACTTTTCCACCAAGCCAAGGCGCGCGCAGCTTTGACCAATACAACTATTTCTCAGTTGATTCGCGATGGGTTACTGCTAGCTCTTGATCACACCAATTCTCTAGCTAAAGAAACAACTGGTCAGTACTTACTAAAGAACTTTATGGGTAAAGGCAAAGGTAGAAAAGGTGTTAACGCGGCCGTCAATCACAACGACATTTATGATCTTTAGCTGATTATGTATCTCTTAGACACCGATTTCATTATCGCTTCAAGGTTTCCACAGGAGTCTACACACCCGCGCGCAAAAATCTTGGGAAACGAAATTTATTCAACAGATGACTTTCTTATTACCGAGTTGGTTTTAATGGAGGTGGCCACAGTTATCAGTCATAAGTACTCGCAGTCGCAAGCAATTCTGGCTGTTCAAACACTACAAAAGGCTGGGCGAGCTACATTGCGGTTGGATGCAGATGATTGGAAAAATACTTGGTCCCTTTTTATACAACAGCAAAAACGAAGAACATCGGTAGTTGATTGTTCCAATACGGTGCTGGCACAAAAGCTGGGTGCCCAAGTTGTGTCCTTTGATCAGTTTTACCAGCAGTTTGGGGTTGCGGTTGAGTGTTGACTACGTATAAAATTATGGTAAAGTATACGTATGCAAACAAAATTAACTTTGAGTGTTGATCCAGAGTTAGTGACTTCCGTTAAAGCGTACGCTACAGACAAGGGTGTGAGCGTGTCTCGTTTATTTGAGTTGTTTGTTCATTCTTTAGAAATGCCGATTGCTGATGGCGACAAATCGAAATTATTTCCCATCACCAGTGCTTTGAGTGGTAGTTTTTCCTCAGAGCTGTCTAAGAGTGAGGACGATATAATTGCTGAGTACTTGGAGGAAAAATACGGATGACATTTTTTGTAGATACTGATATTTTAATTGATTTGATTTGGCATCGGGAAGGTTGGCAAATAGTTGAGACAATTTTTTCATATGCAGAAGCAAAACAAGTGGCATTGGTGACCACTCCAGTAGTGATGGCAAATTATTTTTATGTGGCTAGAAGGAAGGAGGGGTCCAAAAAAGCCTTTCGGTCGTTGCAGAATATTAGGCGATTGTTGAAGATAATTCCCGTATCTCAAAATGAAGTCGATCAAGCCTTGGCTAATGGCGTATGTGATTTTGAAGATTATCTTCAATATTATTCTGCACTAAAAATTAAAGTTAGAGGAATTATTACTAGAAATGTAAAAGATTTTCCGGTGGGACGTTTACCCGTGTTGATGCCTTCAGAGGCGCTGACTATCATTCAGGCAAAAAGATTGAGGAGTTGAGATTCAGGCTTTGCCTCAGTGATTTTGATGCTTGACGCCAAAAATTGCTCTGATATAGTATCAGTGTACTAGTACAATGAAACATTATTAATTTATGAGTCAATCAAAGTCAAAATTACAGTCTCTAATTGAGATGTATTCTCAGTTAAAAACTGAGGTGGAGCTTGTTGATTTTTTAGAAGGTATACACACCCCACAGGAGTTAGAAAGCCTATTAGTCAGACTCGACATAATAAAAAGATTAAAGAGAAATGAAACTCAAAGACACATTGCCAAAAAATTAAATATTGGCATTGCCACAGTCAGTCGTGGAGCGCGCGAAATAAAAAAAGGCAGATTTAAATATGTTAAATAACATGAAACTCTTTGTAAGCAAATGGTGGCAAGCCAACTATTTATGGCGGTAGAATTTTTGTATGTCAAAAAAATACCGCCTTTGAGGCGGTTTTTTTATTACTAAGTTAATATTAGCAAATTAGGGAAAAAAATATGAAAAAAAGTTATCAATTACCAGATGAAAAAGGTATGTTTGGACAGTATGGGGGGAGGTTTGTACCTGACCAACTAATTCCAGTTCTCGCTGAAGTTGAACGAGCTTACCTCAAATTGAGGAATAACGAGAAGTTCAAAGGTAAATTGCTGGATTTATATAAAAACTACGTTGGTAGACCCAGTATGCTTTATTATGCCGAAAGACTGACCAAAAATGCAGGTGGAGCAAAAATCTATCTTAAACGTGAAGATTTAAATCACACAGGATCACACAAAATTAATAATGCTGTCGGTCAGGCTTTGGTAGCTCAGCATTTGGGGAAAAAGAAGCTGATCGCGGAGACAGGAGCTGGTCAGCACGGAGTAGCCGTTGCCACAGTAGCAGCTTTGTTTGGCATGAAGTGCGAGATATTTATGGGTGCGCGTGATGTGGTAAATCAAAGAATGAATGTGCATCGAATGAACTTATTGGGAGCTAAGGTTGTGACAGTTGAAAGAGGTCAGGGTACACTCAAGGATGCGATTGATGTCGCGTTAGAGGCATTTGCAACCCAAAGAGACACTTATTATATGTTGGGCTCGGCAGTTGGCCCTCACCCATATCCACTCATGGTTAGAGATTTTCAGTCGGTTATCGGCAGAGAAGTGCGAGGTCAACTTCAGGAGCTTGAGGGAAAAGGGGTGCTACCGGATGTGTTGATTGGTTGTGTTGGAGGCGGATCAAACGCACTTGGGTTGATGCACGAGTTTATCAGCAACGAGAGCGTAAGATTGGTGGTTGCCGAGCCAGCTGGTGAGGGTGAGAGCACCCAGCGTCATGGTTTGTCATTAAAAACCGGTACAGAAGGAGTCATCCACGGCTTTCGCTGTTTAGTATTACAAAACGAGAGTGGAGAAATACTGGAGTCTTACTCAGCTGCTTCTGGTTTGGATTATCCTGGTGTGAGTCCCGAGTTTAGTTATTTGAAATCAATTGGCAGGATTGAGTGTGTAGGTATAAGTGACGCTGAAGCTCTAGCTGGTTTTAAAATACTTTCAAAAACGGAAGGTATCATTCCTGCCCTTGAGTCAGCCCATGCCATTCAAGCCGGAGTGAAAATTGCAAGGGTATTGCCGGCTGACCAGATAGTAGTAATAAATCTTTCTGGTAGGGGTGATAAAGATGTGGAAAATGTTTGCGAGAATTTGTTACCCAAGCTAACCAGTAGGCGTGAGTGATCGTGTAGAATAGGAGTGAATATGAATAATACTTTTCAGAAAAATAAGCGAATTATTTCAGGGATTACGCCTAGCGGGGTGGGGTTGCATATTGGCAATTACTTTGGCGCGGTCGCGGGACAGATCGCATTGCAGGAAAATCCTGAGTATCAAACATACTATTTTGTCGCCGACTTACATGCGCTGACGACTGTCCAAGACCGCGCTCAACTTGAGCACAACGTTCGTTCTGTAGTGTTTGATTATTTATCACTTGGATTAGATCCGGAAAAATGTGTATTTTTCCGTCAGTCGCAGGTGCCAGCTCACTCGCAGTTGGCGGTCGTGCTGGCAAACTACATAGGCTTTGGTCAGATGAAGCGAATGCATGCGTTTAAAGACAAACTGCAAAAAGGGTCAGATACCGATGCTATAAATATGGGCTTGTTTAACTACCCAATCTTGATGGCGGCTGACATTCTGTTATATAAACCATACGGAGTACCAGTGGGGGAAGATCAGCGCCAGCACGTCGAGCTGGCGCGCGATATTGCCGAAAATTTTAATCGCAGCTACAATCAACAATTTTTTCCGTTGCCTGAACCTTTAATTAAAGAAGAAGTGAGTAAAATTGTGGGAACCGATGGTGCGCGGAAAATGAGTAAATCGTTGGGCAATATTATTGACATTTTTGCTGAACCCGAAGTCATCAAAAAACAGATCATGGGTTGTTACACCGATCCCAAGCGACTGAGACCGACTGATCCGGGTACGGTTGAAGGCAACCCAGTGTTTGTGTATCACGATTTGATCAATCAAGATAAAAACGAAGTGGAGGATTTGAAGAACAGGTATCAGGCGGGCAAGGTGGGCGATGTTGAAGTCAAAGAAAAATTGTTTGTTGCTCACCAAAAGTTTTTTGCAAAAGCACTAGAAAGACACCGAGAGCTTGAAGCCAACCAACAGTTGGTGGACGATATTTTGAAAATAGGAGCAAGAAAAGCCGGTGAGCTAGCCAGTCAAACTTTGGTGGAAGTTTATCAGTTAATTGGATTGAATAAATAACATGGATAATCAAGACGATTCTGTCAAACCTAGCGTTAGTTACCCTGAATTTTCTAAACTTGATTTGCGAGTAGCGGTGGTGAAAAATGCCGAGGAAATTACTGGAGCGGACAAATTACTGAAGTTGACTTTGGACGTTGGTAGTCTTGAGGCTGGTGGATTGGGTGAGCGAATAGTCGCAGCGGGGATAAAAGAGTGGTATAAACCAGATGAACTGGTGGGCAAGCAGGTAATATATTTAGCCAACTTGGAGCCGCGGATGTTGCGTGGAGTGGAGAGCCAGGGAATGGTGCTGGCGGCAGAGAGTGAGGCGGGTGCGGTTTTGCTCGCGCCCAGCAAAACCGCACCCGCTGGCTCCATTATTCGTTAATTTTCTCGATTTAGAGATATTTCAACGTTCTGATGGTTTTTCTTATAAATAGTTTTGGCCGTGTTAGAATACGATCTCTATGGATAAAGTTCAAAACAAGACCCAGACGAATACCAGCAAAACTGACGTAGTAAGTTCTAGTTCAAAATCAGGCGCAAAGAGTAGTCCCCAGCCCGTCAAAAAAAATCCGGTTAAACAGAAGCCAGGCAAGCAGCTTGTGCTGCGCTTGGACGTCAACTCGTTTTTCAACAAGTTTTTTATTTATATATTGATTTTGGTTTTGTTTGTCCCATTTCTACTTGATTTAACTGGAGCCAGCCGCGAAAAAATCTCGCTGAGCGAGATGGTCCAAGACGTAAAAAATGAACAAGTGGAAATCATTCGAGTGGTGGGAGATGAGCTGCAAGTTAAGTATAAAGATCAGGAATTGGAAAAAATTGCACAAAAAGAGAGCAGTGTTAGCCTGAGTGAAATTTTTCAAGCGAACAATTTAGATTTAGCTAATACCAAAGTCCAAGTTGAAAACGCCACTGGCTGGCAGTTATTTTTGGAGTTACTGATTAATTTTCTACCGGTTTTGCTGCTAATTGGCTTTTTTGTGTACATGCTCCGTCAGTCACGCGGGATGCAAGATGGCATCATGGGCATTGGGCGGAGTAAAGCCAAAATCTTTATCAAAGGTAAGCAAAACAAATCGTTTAAAGATGTCGGTGGGATGGATGAGGCTAAGAAAGAACTTGAAGAAATTGTGGATTTTTTGAAAAATCCCAAGAAATATCAAAAAATGGGGGCGCGCACGCCCAAAGGTGTACTGCTAGTTGGGCCTTCTGGAACCGGGAAAACACTTTTGGCGCGCGCGGTCGCGGGTGAGGCTGGAGTGCAGTTTTTGTCGATCGCTGGGAGTGAGTTTATGGAGATGCTGGTGGGTGTAGGTGCCTCCCGCGCGCGCGACCTGTTTCTCACAGCGAAAAAACTCGCTCCTTCAATTATTTTTATTGATGAAATTGATGCAATTGGCCGAATTCGGGGTTTTGGCAGTATGGGCGGCCATGACGAGCGTGAACAAACTTTGAATCAGATTCTTGTTGAGATGGATGGTTTCACCCAGAACGACAACGTGATCGTCATGGCCGCCACCAACCGCGGTGATATGCTCGATCCAGCGTTGATCCGACCTGGTCGGTTTGACCGAAGGGTAATGGTGAATTTACCAGACTTAGAAGAGCGTAAGTATATTTTATCAATTCACGCCAAAGACAAACCCATCGCCGAAGGTGTGGAGTGGATCAAAGTAGCCAGAAGAACTGTGGGTTTTTCTGGCGCCGACATTGAGAATATGTTGAACGAAGCAGCGATTGCAGTGGCTCGGGAAAACAGAACCGAGATCACCATGGCTGATTTAGACGAAGCTGCCATGAAAGTTAAACTAGGACCAAGCAAGAGACGTCTTCAAGATCCATTAGAGCGGAAAATGACCGCCTACCACGAGGCGGGACACGCGGTAGTGTCCCACCTTTTGCCCCACGCTGACCCGGTCCAGAGAATTAGTATTGTTTCCCGTGGTCATGCTTTGGGCTATACTTTCACTCCACCAGAGCGAGATAAATTACAAACTACCAAGTCGGAGTTGTTAGACGAAATTTCTGTTCTCTTGGCTGGGCGCGCGACTGAGCAACTGGTTTTCAGCGAACAAACCGCCGGCGCAAGCAATGATCTAGAGCGCGCCACCAAAATCGCCCGAGCGATGGTGTCCGAGCTCGGAATGTCCGAGCTCGGGCCAATGAACTTTGCTCCGCAATACGAAACCGGCAGTTACCAAAAGGGATTGATTGAACCTGTGAAAGTTTCCAGCAAACTGCAAGAACAGGTTGATGGCGCGGTGAAAAGCATTATCGACACCCAATTGAAGAGTACCACCGTACTGCTCAAAGCCCACCGCGCCCAGCTCGACACTATCGCCGAACGCCTAGTCGAGGTCGAAACCCTCGACGGCGATGAATTTGGTAAGCTAATGGTGCAGAAGAAACCTTAAGGAGTAAAAAGGAGTAAGTATGAGCTGCAATCAAGAACAAAGACAGGAATCCACCTATGACATTACTGAATCAGCATTGATGGCTGACCTGATCATAGCTGAGTTAAAAATAAAAATTGAACATAACACGTTAATAGGTGTTACTGCAGGTACAAATAGAAATAATGTAATAGGCAATGTCGTTGGTTTTCTTCCTTTGTATGTGAGAATAGGGGATTTGACCAAAGAAGATGCTTTAAGAATATTAAACGAATTTAATAATAGAACTGGATATCAAGTGCGGTGGGATGATTTGGGGTCTTAACGAATATTTTTTTTGTTCATTTTTTCTTGTTCTTCTTCCTTTTCAAGCTCGACTGTTCGTTTGCACATTGACATATAATATACAATGTCATATATTCACAGCAGAATTACTAAGGATGAAATACTTCGATTGGAGTGAGCAAAAGAACATTGAGTTAAAAACCGAACGCGGAGTCACTTTTGAGGAAGTTGTGATTAGTATCAACGAAGGTGGTTTGCTGGCGGTTTTGCGCCATCACAACCCAGAGCGTTATGGTCTTCAGAAAATTATGTTAGTTATACTTGAAGGTTACGTGTATTTGGTACCATGCGTTGAAGATGGGGAAAAGTGCTTTTTGAAAACAATTATTCCAAGTAGAAAAGCTAGCAAAGAGTTTTTACTCAGATAGGAAAAGCATGAAAAACCTAGTGTTAAATCAAGAAGAAGCGCAACTAGTCAAGAGTTTTGAGGCGGGAGAGTGGCAGAGTGTGGTGGATAGTGAGACGGAAATATTCCAGCTACGACAGGTTGCTCGTGAAACGTTGAATAAAAACGTCAATATCAATATTCGTCTATCGCGGCGCGATCTGCAACAGCTCAAAGCCAAGGCAGCGCGGGCGGGACTGCCTTATCAGACCATGATAGGCGCTAGCCTGCATCAACTAGCTAACAAAACAGAGCAAATTCAGTTTGTGTGAATATTGGCGTTGGTGTCATGCTGATCCCGAAAAATCGGGATGAAGCATAGACACAACGAAAAGTCATTTCTTTGACAGGCAACTGATAGCGACAATGTTATCTAACGAGGCTGAATACATTCTGACTCGCAATATCGAAGACTTTAAACATTTTTCCAGGATCAAGACGCTAGATTTGCAAAATTTCTAAAATTTTATTGGTACTATAATGGTGTTTGCAACTTATGCTTAAACCAACTGATTCACTGGCAATCGACAAACAAGCAACTCGTGATAGATTTTTGCTGATCGATGGGCATGCGTTGATTTACCGCGCGTACCACGCGTTTCCAGAACTGACTGATCCAAACGGTAGATTGGTTAATGCCGTGTATGGGTTCGCGCGGATTCTGCTGGTAGCGGTGAGGGATTTTAGCCCGAAGTACTTGGCGGTTTGCTTTGATAGTAAAGAGAAAACAAAGCGGGCAGAGCGTTACGAGGAGTACAAAGCAAACCGCCCAGAAATGCCCGATGATTTGAAGCCGCAAATCGAGATCATTCGTCAGTTGGTTGAGATCCTGAACATTCCCCAATTTATTCAGCCTGGAGTGGAGGCTGATGACTTGATCGGTACCATCGGCTTAATTTTGGAAAAAACCAAGAACGGTCCAGTGACGGTGGTCGTCACCGGCGATAAAGATCTGCTGCAATTAGTGAGCTCGGACTTGCATGTTTTCATCCCTGCACGGAGTAAAACGCAGGGTGACACTGAGTACGATCCCGAAAACGTGAGGCGACTTTTGGGTTTAGAGCCAAGCCAAGTGGTTGATTACAAGGCGTTGATGGGTGATCCATCGGATAATATCCCCGGCGTGAAGGGGATTGGTAAAAAAACTGCGTTAAACTTAATTCATCAGTTCAAAACTCTTGAAGCGACCATATCTGCTGCCAAAAAAGCTCGATTAGAGTCAGAGTACCAAGCTCCGTTGACGAAAACGGTAGTGGAGAAATTAGTTGCAGAAGAAGAGGTGGCCAGACTCAGCCAGAGTCTGGCCACTATCGATCGTGACGTGTCTCTGGAATTTAATCTTCAGGCGTGTGCAGTATCAGAATATGATAAGGAACGCGCAGTCGAACTCCTCAAATCTCTCGGATTCTTTTCTTTGCTGAAGCTCTTGCCTCGTGATGAGTTTGAGCTAGGGGTGCAGTCAGCACTGTTTTAACAACTGATTTAGCTCGTTTTGGAGTTGTTCAAAACTAATTTCAAGAACTCGTTTTTTTGCCACAATTACAAAGTCAAGTCCGTCGAGATTATAGTTTTGACTTGTTTGGTAAAAAGCATTCAGCAGTTGGCGCTTGGCTTTGTTGCGGTGGGTTGCTAGTTTGCTTACTGACGTTTTACCCACAATCACCGCCAAGCGCCAAGCTTGATTCTTTCGTTCAGGATTGCGCCAATAGTTGAGTGTCGCAATCTGAGAAAAACGGCGCTGACCATTCTTAAAAACTAAACTAATTTCTTTTCGAGAATTGAAACGGTTGATTAAGGGTAACACAATAGTATTGTAACAGCCTGAAGCATTTTTATACTTTAATTGATTCACTCTTCAACTCCACTTTATTTCGCTCAGTGTGACAATGTCACCCTGAGCGAAGTCGAAGGGTGACATCATTTCATCAGCATAAACAACCATTAGCTGTATAATTTCTGAGTAAATGAAAAAACATCTCAAAGTTGCCTTGGTACACGATTACTTAGCTGAGTACGGTGGCGCCGAGAGGGTACTCGAGGCGCTCCACCAAATTTATCCTGAAGCTCCGGTTTATACCGCGTTTGTGGATGCAGAGCGGTTGGGTAAGCAGTGGCAAAGATTCGCGTCTTGGGATATTCACACCAGTTGGTTAACTAAAATTCCGTTTCACAGGCGTTTGTTTTCGCCACTACGAATTTTTGCCCCAAGTTTTTTTAGCAGTTTCGACCTATCTAGTTTTGATTTAGTGATTTCATCAACTAACGCCTATTTTGCCAAGGCTGTGCGAGTGCCAAACGGAGTTCACATCTGTTACTGTCACACCCCGAGTCGGTCGCTTTGGGGTTATAGCACCATGACAGATTGGCAGAGTAACCCAGTGACTAAATTTTTTGGGACACTGATCAATCACTACTTGCGCGTCGAGGACGTCAAAATTGCTCGTGATAATGTCGATTACTTTATTGCTAACTCGCGCGAAACTCAGCGCCGGATCAAGAAATTTTACAAGTTAGCTTCAACTTTAATCTATCCACCGGTTCATATTCCCAAGCAACCTCCTGATCCCAATCACTCGCGAACCTATTTTCTATACGTCAATCGTCTGGCTTGGGCCAAACATCCGGAGCTAGCAGTCCAAGTTTGTACCAAACTTGGACTGCCACTAAAAGTCGTTGGCTCGGGTAAAATGTTGTCAGGTCTAGGAGACATTGCCGGTCCAACAGTCGAGTTTTTAGGACACGTCAGCGACAGTGAGTTATCCCAACTGTATCGAGGCGCTATTGCTTTACTATACCCAGTTGAAGATGAAGATTTTGGTATCGTTCCAGTTGAAGCAATGGCGCACGGTATCCCTGTGATTGCTCACGCCTCAGGAGGACCGCTTGAATCAGTTATTGACGGTAAAACCGGTATCTTATTCGACGAACTTTCGTTGAGTGGTTTGGAGAAGGCGGTTACTAAGTTCAAACGTGGTCGTTTCAATCCCACTTTTCTATATCATCATGCCAAAAGGTACAGTCAGGATGAATTTTCACAGAAATTAAGCAGATTTATCGAGGAGAAAGTAGCACAAACGCTACATCGTTAGCGGGCATCAATAGAGCAGTTTTCAATTGTGCACCACTGGTGGCCGTCTCGATTGTAGAAGTTTTTCCTGATAAGTAGCGAATGTTAATTAGATATCTGCCTGGATTAATGTTTTCATAAATTACCGGTACAATCTCTTGATTGCTATCCTTACGATCATAGTTGGCTACTACCATTTGCACTTGACCATCTGGGGTTTTGGTAGCAAGGCCCTTAACCTTTGAGCCCTGACCACTCAGCTCCAACCAGTCAGAGCTTAAGCTATCCAAGTATTTTAAGCCGGAGTAACGGATTTTTGGATTGTTACCTTGTTCGTTAGCGGTGAACAATCCCCATCTGCCCCAGTAAGCCTCTCCTTTTGGATCAGCGCCGTCTTGAATTTCAAAGATAAAGCTACGATCAACATTACCCACCATACTAATTGCTGAGGCAACAGTGTGAGCCGCAGAATTACGGTTGTCATAATCACTATCCATCTCACTGGTATGACCCCACTCGGTGAGGTAATACTCCAAATTTTCTGCCACTTGAGGATACTCGCGCGCCCAAGATTTAACTTCCTCAGCATCTCTGGTAAATATGTTTATGTCATGACTGTAACGATGCCAAGAAATAAAATCCAAGCGAAGGTTTTGTTCAACAGCTAACTTGAGGAGTGATTCAATCCAACTTTTATATGGTTTGGTGGTGCTGGGTCCGCCGATCTTAAACGAAGATACGTTTTGGGCGGCTGTGGCTCCTCGAGCCGCGGCCGCATACAGATCTAAATAATTCTTGTCCCCGTAGTATTTCCAGCCGCCAAACAAATCTGGTTCGTTCCAGACTTCATAGTAAACGTTATCAAAGCCCATTGTGCCACTGACATGTTCGACTGTTTTTTGGACAATGTACTGCCAGTCAGCATAGCTCAATGGTTTGTCAACAATATTTCCGCTCGAAATATTTGGTGGCATGTATGACAATGAGATAAATGGAGTAGCTCCTACATTACGAATATCTTGGAGAATTACATCAAATTTTGTAAAATCGAAATACAAACTCCCCGGCGATCCTTGGACAATTTCATAAAAATCGTAGATATGATCTATCCGGATATATTCTGGATTTAATGTTTTGACCATAGTACTAATGGGCGCAAGTCTCCAAGAGAAACTCTCACCACCTTGCGCCAAATTCCGCCATGGCCTGGGTAGATTGCCCTTACTGGATTGAGTGTTAATGATGAACGCGGCCGGAGTATGATCAGCCTGGGAAATGTATTCGGTTACCGAGTCGAAATTTCTAGAAATTAGTACGGTGAATACCACTAAGAAAACAAAGAAAACCCCGCGAAAAACCTCAGATCTGATGATTTTGTTATTTCGCATCTCCTAAGAATAAATCTTGACAAGTTAGCAAACAAGAGGTATGCTCTGCTAATATGTTGGATTTAACGCCACGCCAGATACAAATACTTCGTGCTTTGATCGAGGAGTTTATTAGCAAAGCCGAACCGGTGGGTTCGGATACGATTGACAAAAAGTACGCTATTGGTGTCTCTCCGGCGACGATTCGTAACGAAATGATTCGTTTGACCGAACAAGGATATTTGGCAAAGTCCCATAGCAGTGCCGGCAGGACTCCAACTCCCCAAGCTATGAAGCTCTATGTCAATGAGTTGATGAAGGAGAAGGAGCTGACGGTGGCTGATGAAGTAACAGCCAAAGAAAAAGTCTGGAAAAATCGACAACAAATTCAAGGATTGCTGAGACAAATTGCGGTAGTAATGGCCGACAAGGCCCATGCGTTGAGCATTACCTCAATCGACAAAAACGAACTTTTTTATGCTGGTTATGCCAACTTATTGAAACTGCCTGAGTTTGATGATCGTGATGTGACAAAGTGTGTGTTTGAGTTGATTGAAGAAGTCTCAATGTTGGAAGAAATTTTTTCTCATGGATCGAGTGAGAACCAAGTTAAAGTTGTATATGGTCCCGAACTTGGCAACAAGTTTCTTGCCCCGTTAGGGATAATTCATACCACTTTTGAGGCAGGTGGACACCAATGTCGGGTGGCTGTATTGGGTTCAAGTCGATTTGACTACCCATATATTATCCCGTTTATGAAATATATTCGAGTTTTGGTGAAAGAGTTAGTGGAGTAATTTTTCAAGATGAAAGACGCAGAAAATAAAAATCGTTTTGGTCGTTTTCAAGTTGCAGTTGGAGCATTGATCGAAAATCCTGCCAACGGAAAAGTCCTATTATTACAACGAAAAAAAGATGACCAATTCGATCCAGATGGTTTTGAAATTGTGTATGGAAGATTGTTACAGTCTGAAGAATTGGTGGCTGGACTACTGAGAGAAATTAAAGAAGAAACTGGGATTTCCCAGATAGAAATTGTCAGACAATTATCTTTTTGGCATATTTTCCGTGGAGAAAAATTGCCCGAGAATGAAGTAGTTGGTCTGACATTTTGGTGTCAGACCAATATTTCACAAGTCAATATATCCGAAGAACATCAAGGCTATGAGTGGGTAAGTCCCGAAAATATTTTGGCAAAAATTAAACTTGCGGGGGTTAAGGCGGATGTGGAAGAGTGTTTGATCCAGCGCGCCCAGCTGCTCGAGTGGCAGAGTGCAGCTGGGCGCGCTCAACGGGCTTTAGCCGATTATCAAAACTTGGTGAAGCGAGTGATCAAAGAAAAACAAGATCTAACTCATCAAGTGGGAGTTGAGCTGGTTACCCAGTTGCTCTCACCCGTGTCTCACTTAAAACTCGCCGCCAGTGAGTTGAAAGATCAAGGTTTAGCGATGGTGGTCAAAGAGTTTGATCAGACCTTGGCCCAGCTTGGGTTAAGGGAAATATCCCCACTTGGGAAACAATTTGATGTCAACACGATGGAGGCAGTCAAGCGTCAGGGAAAGGGAGAGAAAGTAATTCAAGTAATCAAGCCGGGATACTGGCTCAATGATCGAGTGATTCAGCATGCCAAGGTGATTGTCGGATAAATTGCCACTAGCAGTCAAAGCGCCAGTCTGCTAAAATACTTGTTATTATAAAAATATTAGTTGTTCAAAAGTAAAAGAAAAGACTGATGAAAGGATAAAATTATGTCAGATAAAAATTCAGGTAAAATCATTGGGATCGACTTGGGGACGACCAACTCAGCGATCGCGGTAATGGAAGGTGGCACTGCCAAAATTATTGCCACTGCCGAAGGTCGCAACACTTTTCCCTCAATTGTTTCGTTCAAAGGTAGCGACGTGAGCGTGGGTGATATTGCCAAAAGACAAATGGTGCTTAACTCGGAACGGACGGTCAACTCAGTTAAGCGCTTCATGGGGCGCAAGCTCAAAGATAAGGCCGTTAAAGAAGCAATCAAGCATGTGGCTTATCCCATTAAAGAAGGCAAAGACGGCATGGCGGTGGTGGTAATCGAAGGCAAGGAGTATACCCCCCAAGAAATCAGCGCCAAAATTTTGGCCAAAGCCAAGGCAGATGCTGAGAGTTACTTAGGTAGCACGGTTGACCGCGCGGTCATTACCGTGCCAGCATATTTCGATGACTCCCAACGTCAGGCTACCAAGCAAGCTGGCGAGATTGCTGGACTCAAAGTTGAGCGAATTGTTAATGAACCGACTGCCGCCGCCCTGGCATATGGGTTGGATAAAAAAGGCAGTCAAACAATTGCAGTTTACGACTTGGGCGGCGGTACTTTTGATATCTCGATTCTCGAGATAGGTGATGGTGTCTTTGAGGTCAAAGCCACCAATGGTGACACATTTCTAGGTGGAGATGATTTTGACAGTCGAATTATCGATTGGATTGTCGGCGAGTTTAAAAAAGAAACCGGTAAAGATCTCACCAAAGATCCTCAAGCACTGCAAAGAATTAAGGATGCGGCTGAAAAAGCTAAGATTGAGCTGTCTTCAGCGCAATCGTCCGAGATTAACCAGCCGTTTATTACTCAGGGCGATAGTGGTCAGCCGCTTCACCTAACGATGACCTTGACTCGCGCTAAGTTGGAAGAGCTGGTGGATGACTTGATCAAAAGCTCGTTCGAACCAGTCAAAAAGGCTTTTGCCGATGCCAAACTCAAACCGGCAGATATTTCCGACATTGTTTTGGTAGGTGGTCAAACTCGGATGCCCAAGGTCCAAGAAGAAGTGAAAAAGTTTTTTGGCAAAGAGCCACACAAAGGGGTTAATCCCGACGAGGTTGTGGCAATTGGCGCAGCAATTCAAGCTGGAGTAATTGGCGGTGAGGTGACTGATGTGGTGTTGCTTGATGTGACGCCGCTGACTTTAGGACTTGAAACGTTGGGCGGCGTACGCACTCCATTAATTGAGCGCAACACCACCATCCCGACTAGTAAGTCACAAATTTTCTCGACTGCTGCGGACAATCAAACCCAGGTGGAGATTAACGTACTGCAGGGAGAACGGGAGATGGCAGTCGACAACCGATCGTTAGGTCGGTTTGTTTTGGACGGTATTCCTCCAGCCCGAAGAGGCATGCCTCAGGTTGAGGTAACGTTTGATATCGATTCCAACGGAATTCTCAACGTCACAGCCAAAGACAAAACTACAAATAAAGAGCAGAAGATCACTATTCAAAACTCAACTAACCTGAGTGAGGAAGAAGTAGAAAAGATGAAAAAAGATGCTGAAGCTCATGCCGATGAGGATAAAAAGAAAAAAGAGTTAGTCGAGGCCAAAAATCATGCCAACAGCGTAGCGTTTGAGATTGAGAAACAACTCAGTGAGTATGGTGACAAACTTGATGCTAAGGATAAAGAACAGATTGAAAAAGACGTCAAAGCCCTCAAAGATCTTGCCGCCAAAGAAGATGTAACCAAAGAAGAGTTGGATAAAGCCACTGAGAGCATGTTTAAGTCAGCTCAGAAAATTGGTGAGGTGATGCAAAAGGCTCAGGCCGAATCAGGCAAAGCCGAAGCAAAGCCAGAATCAGAAAGTGGTCCAGCTGAAGCTGACGCCAAAAAAGAGCGGAGTGAAAAACCCAAGAAAGACGGCGACGTTGAAGAAGGTGAAGTGGTGAATGAGTAATCACCTAACCTGATTATTTTGGTACAATCAACTTCACCATGAAGTTGTCAGTGATTGTCCCAGTTTATAACGAAGAAAAAACAGCAGCCAGGCTCCTGAGGATCCTGGCTGCTGTCAAAGATGTTGCCGAAATAATTGTCGTTGACGATGGTTCAACTGATAAAACCGCCCGAGAGATTAAAAAAATCAAATCTAAAAAGATTAAGTTTTGGCACAAAGAAAACGGCGGCAAGGGCTCGGCGGTTCGGTTTGGCTTGGATCATGTCACTGGCTCTCATGTCTTAATTCAAGATGCTGATCTAGAGTACGACCCACAGGATATTCCCAGCCTGCTTAAACCGATCAAGGACGGCAAAGTTGAGATAGTGTATGGATCGAGATTTCTTGGGCCCCATCTCAACTTGCTTTTCTGGCACCGCGTGGGCAATGGTTTGCTCAACTTGGCTGTTAACATTCTGTTTAACACCACTCTTTCCGACATGGAGACTTGTTACAAAGTAGTACCAACAGAAGTGCTCAAAACATTGGAATTAAGGGCTCGCGGGTTTGAGCTGGAGCCGGAAATTACCTGCAAGTTACTAAAAAACGGTTATAAGATTTATGAAGTACCGATTTCTTACATCGGTCGCGACTTTAGTGAGGGCAAAAAAATTACTTGGCAGGATGGTATCACTGCTTTGGAAATGATCATCAAAATACGTTTAAGCTGAAGCTATGCGTGGTTGGAAAAACAAATCACTTGGTTTGATCGGGATTTTTATATTTTTGCTTGTTATACGTTTTTTCCCCATAATCTTTCAAGGAAGGACAGTTGTGTGGGGCGATAACTACTCCTTAATGATTCCGGGAAAAATCTTTATTGCGCAGAATTTGAAAGAAGGTAGGTTACCTCTGTGGAATCCATATATTTTTTCTGGAGTGCCGCTGATTCACGACATTAATCAATCGGTGTTGTACTTTACCAGTTTGATATTTGTTTTGTTTAAGCCTGCAGTTGCGACGAACCTATCGGTAATTACCCATGTAATTTTGATGAGTTTAGGGACTTATCGGCTAATTTCACATTTATATAAAGATAAACGCGCCGCGCTGCTCGGCGCGGCGCTAATGGCTTTTTCTACCCAGGTTTCGGGTAGCATTAATAACCTGTCAACATTACAATCTGTTACCTGGTTTCCTTGGATTGCCTTACTTGGAATTCAAGTTCATCGTGGCAATAAGCAAATTTTTCTATACGGATTGCTGGTATTACTTCAATTTTTGGCAGGTTATCCCCAACACGTGATTTATGCAATTGGATTTTCAGTATTATTATCTTTTTCTCTTCATTATCAAAAACTGGGTATTAAGAAACTACTTAAGGTGTGGTTACTAACTGGCTTTTGGACAGTGATAATTAGCACAATGGTTTGGTTACCGTTCACCGAAATGCTATTGGACTCGACTAGGATGGAGCAGTCGCTTGAACAAGCTCAAGTCGGTTCACTCAAACCCGAGGTGTTGATTAAAATGATTTTTCCATATTTTTTTGATAAACAAAATGAAGGAATCAAGTGGGGACCATCGTGGAGTGGTCAACCTAATGTCCTGTTTTATTTGGGCAATTTTTGTTTACTGCTTTTATTATCCAATTTGGCTATCTGGCGAAAATGGAGAAAGGAGGAATGGTTTTATTTTGGTTTTGTCGTGATAAGCATAGTTTTTGCATTTGGTGAGAATTTACCCGGGTTTGAGTTGGTGCAAAAAGCCATCCCTCTCTTTAAGTTCAGTCGGGGTCCAAGCATGATACTAGTTTTGACCAACTTGGTGCTAGTAGTCTGGGCAGCTGCAGCTTTCACCAAGGTAAAGCTGCAGCTGCCAGCAATCAAAATCGCTTCGTTCATCTGGATTTTCTGGATTTTACTTGGGCTTTTGTTACTCTACTTGGTAGATCACAACTTCACTCATTGGTGGACGCAATTTGATCAATTGGCTGATGGGCGATTGTCTACTAGTATTTTTCATACATTACCCAGAGATCGGGCGATCACTACGATGATCGCCACCAATTTGGTTACGGCTGGTTTATTCGCTTTGCTCTCGCTCTGGGCATTTCAGAAAAAATTTAAGACGCTAGTAGTTGTTTTTGTTGGGTTAGACATTGTTGTTCATACCCAGGGTATGTTTTTCTTTGCACCTAAAGAAACTTACCAGTACTTAAATA
>DAOOPX010000004.1:0-17869 GCA_035388465.1 Candidatus Woesebacteria bacterium | reverse complement strand
AGAGCCTCAATAGCAGTTTTTGTCTCTGCATTGATTGGTTGGTAGAGACTGACCCATTTAATTTTTGGTTTAGTAAGCTTTTGGATTAATGAACTTTCAAGAATTTTTTGTTCTTCATCTTGATTGAAGGCAACTTGATCCGTTTTGATTTGAGTAATAATTAATTGAGTTAATTCTCTAACGAGAGAGGCAATATCTTCCTTGGGGATTAAGTGGGGTTGGGCAAATAAACGGTAGACTTCTTGATTAGTAACGAGAGGTTGCCCATCAGCGAAATAAATTTCTCCCCGCTCTCCAGATTGTAAATAAGTCCGTTGGTATTGCGCTTGGGCAACTGCTTCTAATTCAGCGTGCTTGATAATTTGCCAATAAAACAATCGCGCTATGATTATGGTAAAAATAACTAAAATTACGCCAAGAAAAAAATGAACTCGATGATATATCGGTGTAATAACTTTGGTTTGAGTTCTTAAATGGCGACGCATTGCAAAAAATTAAATCATGGGGTGACAAGATTCGCAACCGCATCAGATTCAGATAAACTCAAATAAATCTGCATTGGCTCATAAGCCACAGACGTACTGGATGCGAGCGATCGTGTTACAGATTTGTTTTGATCAATCTCGGCTTTCAACTGGCTGATCTCATCAGCTAATTGACGATGTTGTTTTTCCAAGATCACCGACAGATTGCGTAAGCGGATGACTTGGGCAGACTCCCAAAGCGTCTGACCAATACTCCAAGTAGTTAGGCAAAACAACACAATATATAACAGTAAAAATCTTTTGCTTGGTTTGGGTTGTGCGTTGGAGTTTAGTCTGAGCATAAGACTTTCAATTGAGCTCGATAGCTCTTAACTTGGTACTTCTTGAGCGAGGATTTTGGGCAACTTCAAGATTGGACGGAGTCAGTGGTTTGGGAGTCAGTAGCTGTGCCTGGCCTAGTTTAGTTATCTCGGCAAAGAAAGATTTGACAATTTTATCTTCTCCCTGATGAAATGATAGACAGACCATTCTGCCCTTTGGTTCAACCAACTTGCTGACTTTTGGCAGTGTTTGCTCGATATTATCCAGCTCGCAGTTGACAGCGATCCGCAATGCTTGAAAAACCTTGGTGGCGGGATGTAACTTGCCCCGCTTGTGGTGGTTCAAGTTTTCAATCAACTCAACTAGTTGTTTGGTAGTTTTGATCGGAATGGGGGCAGACTTGATGGCTTTGGCGAATACACCTGCCTGATTTTCTCCCCCAGCTGAGCGAAAGAGATTGGTTAGCTGTTTTACCGATAATACCTGGATTAAGTCAGCAGCTGAGACTCCGAGCTCTTGGTCCATGCGCATATCAAGAGCGGAGTCGTGTTGAAAACTGAAGCCGCGATTTGGCGCCAGCAGCTGATCGCTGCTGGCGCCAAAATCGAACAAAGCGCCTGAAAACCTGGACAGGTGATTGGCTTTCATGACTTGTTCGGCGTGAATGAAGTTGGATTTAACCAGAATCAGATGAGTATCGGCAATCGGTTCAGCCAGAGCTTGGCGGCCGTACTCAATTGCATCTTGATCACAGTCTAGAGCCAACACCTTCCCTCCAGCTTTGAGAATGGCTTCGGTGTGGCCGCCCCGCCCGAAAGTAGCATCCAGATACCATTGATTTGGCTGAATGTTGAGCAACTCAACTGTTTCTTTGAGCATGGCTGGTTGGTGAATCTTTTGCATATTTAGCTTTTGCTCTCAATAACTATTTGTTCAGCAATTTTTTCTGCATCAGGAGAGAGAGCATCAAGATGCTGGTGATATTTATCCTGATCCCAAATCTCGATGTATTGAAAACTGCCAACAATTACCACTTGTTTATCTAGTCCCGCTTGAGTAATTAAGTAATCTGGAACACTGATCCGACCCAAGGAATCAGGTTTGACTTCTTTGGCATCGTTAGTCAAGAGCCGAGTTAACTCACGTTGGTTCTTGTTGGTAAACGTTTGCGCGGCAATTAAGCTCAGATTTTTTTCAAACTCCTTGAACGGTAACAAAAACAGACAGCCTTCAAACCCACGCGTCAGCACCCAGTTGGGTTGCTGATGACGGAATGTCTTGGGTAGGGATAATCTGCCCTTTGATTCAAGCCGGTGGTAGTATCTGCCGATAAACATAATGTAAAAAAAATTATATAAGACTATTTACCACTTTTTTCCAACTATTGTCAAGTAGAAGATTAGCAAAAAGCATTGTTTTTACTCCATTTGCCACACAAATATGACTCTAGAAGTACTCAAGAGAAATAAATATCTGCCCAAAAATTTAAAAATGAAAAGAGAAAATCTACTCAGTGGTAGCGTTAGGTAACACAACTAAGAAAAGCTCTGCAAATTTAACTGTCGCCGTGACCGCTTTGCCATCAACTGTGCCAGGGTAATACTCCCAAGTCTTACCATCCCAGGCTGCTATCTGTAACTGACCTTCTTCATTAGCCCTGAGGGTCAGCTCTCCTTCTCCGGCGAGCGGAGCGGAACTCTGGAGAGAGTAAATCTCGGAAACAACTTTTCCCTCTACCCCGTCAGGGTAGCCGGGTGCATTAAACACAATTAAGTAGCGCTGTTGGGCTAAACCATCGGCCGTTAATTGAAATTTTGCGTCTTTCGAAGCCACTTGAGTTTCTTTGGTACTGTTATCAAAGTAGCGCCAGTCAGATTTCAACACATACTTTTCATCACCGAGAAAGCGGGTTAGCAGCGTCCCACCTTTGATATCGGTGTGATAAGTACAAGCGCCACCAGCGCTACAACTACCAAACAAGATTTTCTCACTGAAAGGAAGATTCGATAGATCCAGTGCTCCGAAGGCTCCCTGAAGTAAGGTGCCTGCCTGGTACTCAAGCTCATACTCGCCCTCGGTGGCGGGTTTTTTGATACTTGCCAGGGTGATCTCGACATTTTTACCATCTGCTAGTGGTGTAAGGTAAACATAGGGACGTTGCTCCACTGGGATAACATTGATTTCTTCAATCTGTTTCTTTTTTTTCTCTTCCGTCGGAGCTGATGTTGCTTCTGGACTAGCGATGGTTTTGATGACAATTGCCGTGCCGACGATTAACAGCAGTGCTGCTCCTCCAAAGGCAATGCCTAGTTTTGGATTGGATTTGATTTTAGTCAGGATGTTCATCTTAAATTTTGGTCTAAGTACTGAGTTAGACTAGCTAAACTAATTCTGGTTTGAGCAGCGCTATCGCGCTCACGGACAGTAATTGTATCATTATCCAACGTTTCAAAATCAATAGTCAAACAGAATGGTGTACCTATTTCGTCTTGAGAGAGATAACGTTTGCCAATATTACCCCGATCATCCCAGACAACGCGATACTTTCCGAGCAGGGAGTGATAAATTTCTTTTGCCTTGGTTACTAACTCTGGTTTATTTTTCAATAATGGGAAAACTGCTACAGTAATCGGTGCCAAAGACGGCTTGAAACGTAAAACAATGCGATTTTTGGCTTCATCATGCCAGTAGGCATGATGAAGCACCATCAGAAATGCCCGACCAATTCCCAGCGCTGGCTCGATCACGTGGGGAATAAAGCTTTCACCAGTCTGGGGGTCGCGGTACTCAAGGCTCGTGCCAGAAAACTGTTGGTGTTGTTTGAGATCATAATCAGTCCGGTACGCGACTCCCCACAACTCTTTAAAGCCAAAGGGAAATTGATACTCGAGGTCGTAGGTATCTAGCGAGTAATGCGAACGTTCTTGGTCAGTGTGTTGGCGCCAGCGCAGGCATGACTCCTCGATACCTAACGTTTGGTGGACAAACTGCCACATAGCCTCTTTCCACTCGTTAAGAAGTGTCTGCCATTCTTGAAACTGGGGATTGAAAAAGTACTCAATTTCAGCTTGTTCCATCTCTAAAGTGCGGAACACAAACTGACCCGTGGTGACTTCGTTGCGAAACGATTTACCTATCTGTCCCACGCCGAAAGGTAGCTGCATCCGCGTTGAGTCTAGAATTTGTTTAAAGTTGGCAAATATACCTTGCGCAGTCTCACCTCTGAGATAGACTTTTGATTTTTCGCCGGTGACTGCGCCAATCGCGGTTTCAAACAACAGGTTGAAGCCTTTGGGTGCCGACAAAGGATTGCCTTCGGGACTTACAATGTGATGTTTGGTAATTAATTGTTCCATTTCAACTAAACTCAGGTTTTCGATAATTAGGGATTGCAACTCAGGGTTACTTTGCTGTGAAGGCAGTTGTAACCAAGTTTCTATGACATGATCCGCCCGATAACGTTTATGAGTAATTAAGTCTTCAACCAAAGGATCGTTAAACTCAGCCACATGACCAGAAGCAATCCAGGTTTGGGGATGTTGAATAATTTGGCTATCAATGCCGGTCATGTCGGGACGCGACTCAATAAAATGGTGCCACCAGAGATCTCGAATATTTTTCAATAACTGGGCGCCCAAGGGACCATAATCATATGAATTAGCTAATCCGCCATAAATCTCGCTGGTAGGATAAACGAAACCGCGTCGTTTGGCTAATGACACCAATTGATCTAGGGTGGCTGAATGCATAAGTATATTTTGGTATTACCAGAACATGCTGTAGTCTAGCAAAAAACTCTTTACTCTACTAGTGTGCAAACAATACTTTATACCCGCAGAAACTCAAAACTATTTAGTTTTCGTTCAGCCAAGGCACTGACATATGCGGAAATGGAAGAATATGGTGACTGCGCTGGGTCAGCAAAACCCAGCGCCATAATTATTTGACGCAGTTGGAGTTTGACCTGCTTACTTGAATTTTGCAGATCGGTAATTAAAGAGCGAGTAAGTAAGACTTGTTGAAACAGCTGTTCGTCGAGCTCCTGCTCGACGAACAAATTATCCAGGATTTCTAGATATTCTGATAATTGACGATAAGCTTTTAAATCCAGGGTGGAGTGTGTGTGATTGGCCGCTTTTGCTTCAGTCAGCAGCGGCCAGCTTCCATGCGTAAAGACCAAGTAAGTTTCAGCCACACTACCGGGTTCTAGCAGGGCTCTTTTATTGGACTTGAGTTTGCGCGCTCCTTTGGCTAGACAGGTGATCTTGCCAAACTCGCGCGTCAGAAGCGTTACCACTCGATCAGTTTCACCAAAGTTATAACGCTTGATGACGATCGCAAGAACAGTCTGACTGCGGTGTGACATAGTTGATCATTGGATCTAAATCTGTTAAAGCTCCAGCTCAATCATTTGGTCGCCAGTGATTTCATACTGTGATTGATCACCGTCTAAGTCAAGAATGAGGGGAAATTTGAGTACACCGCTTTGTTTCCAGACTTGGAGGCGGTAAAAATCTCGATTAGTGTAGGGCACGGAATAAGTGAGCTTAAGCTTGGCTGCCGAGTCAGGCTCCAGGGTGAAAAATCCGTCAAACACAGTAAAGCCTGCCTCTTCGTAAGTACTAGGCTCTTCAATAAAGCCTGCAGACTCAACCAGCGTCGAACCAGCTGGAACATAGATCCTAGTCCAGTCGCGTAAGGTTGAGTTGAGACAAAGCAGTCCAGCCTCTAAATTACAGTTGTCAGCTGGACGAGAGTTTTTGTAGGTAATCTCGACAGTTTTGCTGATGGATTGCTCATTTTCCCTCACCACACCCTGCTCCATCTCGTAATTGATGAACAAATTTGATTTAGCGCCACCCAAATTGGAGTTAACAACGGCAAAGAAGTCAGTAGACTGAGATGAATCAGGAGAAATCATCCGACCAGCAACATTGGCAGTTTCTGCAGCGGTTTGTAACTGTTCTTCAGGGAAATAAAACTGAACGTGTTTGCCGGCCAACAACTCGAGTGATACTTGAAATAAGGCAGAATTTTTTTCACTGGGTGCATCGTAGACCTTGGTCAGGACTTCACGCATTAACGGTCCAAGAATTCCTTTACGATCTTCGCGAATGTAGTTTGTCGGTCGGGTGATGATCTCGGACAGGGCATAAACCACTTGTGGACAGTCGCACTTGGGTGTTAGTTCGGCTGTAAAAGTGCCGTATCCAGGTACATTGACTGGGCCAATGATGTTGAGTAGGCGGGTCAAAACCTCAGTGTCGACCGCGATGATGCCATCAAGATCTTTGGCTCCCACTTTTTGGAACTCAGGAAAAAATTGTTCCATAGAAGTCCGAAAATCAGGCGAGATGTTCATGTCGCGTAGATTCCAGTATCTTTCCGTCGTCAGGTATTTGCCCAATTGCTCTGGAATAGGTGTGCGAGACCGATATTTTTGATCAAGTTCATAAATATCATCTGAATAATCTGGTGTAACTTTGCCATCTTCGATAAAAATTACTGAGTAAGCGGTGAGAAATCCTCCTGTGGGCCGGAGCTCGTTGTCGTTTTGAAACAAAACTAAGTACTTTTTCCGTTCACCACTCGCTCCGGCCACATTAGGAATTTGTTCAATCACTGGCCGAAACTCACTCAGCAAACTTGAAGCCATGTTGGCGGCATTTTGAACTTGAAGCACGCGCGATTTCAGCGGTTGTCCTGCTAGTTGCTCTGGATAGTCATCGGGATTGATGCTGTTAAGCTCATTTGAAACAATCTCGAGCTCAGCAGCAACTGAGTCGAGCTCAGGTAAGGACTTTTCTAATGTTTCGAGTAAAAGCTTGATCCGGTTTTCCGCGTTGGCAGCGTTGGGATCTTGGACAGCTCCGCTTAACCCCAGCACATCGCTGTATGGTTCTATGGTAGTGATAAACTTGTCACCCGCTACTTCTCCCGACCTAGCTGCCCTGATGATTGCTTGACCATCTTGCCAATATTTACTGGCAAAGGGCAATCTAGACAGAAAAGCTAGCTGATTAAGCTGGGCTTCCATTGTGTCAATCTGACCTGAAATTTTTTCATACTCGGCTCTGGCTCCAGGCAGGTTTTGAGACTTGAACTGGTCGGCAACTGCACGAACAGTTACCTCTGTTTGAGTGAGAGAAAATTTTAATTGTTGGGCAACACGGTATGCGTAGAAGCTCACCCCACCAGTAATACCCAGCAGCAGACCAAGAAAAATTAATCCTCCAAGAAGAACCTTCTTTTTTGGAGACATATCGCTGAAAAATGGCTTTCCGAGAGTTTTAGTTTTGTTTGTCTGTCGTTTGAAGCGTTGAGCGAGGCTTTCCTTCAACTCAGTGAACTTCTGCCGCAGCTTCGTGTTCAGCGAGACGTGATTTTGTTCAATTGGTTTGAGTTCGTTTAAGATTGATTCAAACATAAAATACCTTGCTTTGTTTAAGGATGTTTAAGTATAGCAAACCGCTTTACCATTTTGAAAGCATGGCTTTGGGGGTCCTAAGGATAATTAAGAGATCTTCTGTGATACTCTGATGCTGAGCATATTCCGAATCAATTTTTGCGCGTTTGGTAAATGGGATTTCGTTCCTTCCAGAAGTTTGCCAGACGCCAGTAATGCCTGGTTTGGCAGCCAGAATTAACGGCAGGTACTGCTTTGTTTCTGGATAACGTTTGGTTTGTTCTTCAAGCTCCTTGCGCAAATAAGCTCTGGGTCCGACCATGCTCATCTCTCCGCGCATGACGTTAATCAACTGCGGAAACTCATCGATGGTGAGTTTCCGCAATATTTTTCCGACTAGTGTCACCCGAGGATCATTGCGCATTTTCCAGTCGCCATTTTTGAACTCTTCCAGCAATTTGCTGTCATGTTTGTGCAGTAAGTCGTCTGCATCTCTAACCATTGAGCGAAATTTGTACAGCTCGAATTCTTTACCAAAGCGGCCGACCCGCTTATGTTTAAAAATCGCGGGTCGACCGGAATCAAGCACAATTAGAATTGGCACAATAATCCAAAACGGAGTAAATAACACTATCAGCATGCTGGCAACGATAATATCAATTACTCGTTTGACAACTTCATAATAATTTAAGTGCTGATTTGGTTTGAGCATTGTAGGCTTATTTTACAGATACTGGTCTTTTTTTTCTTCTTTGAGTCTTTCAACCAATTTTTTGACCGACTGACTCTTGCTTCTTGGTGCGACCAGTAAAATTTCCGGTGTATCAACAATGATCATATCATTGACACCCAAGAGAGCAATCAACCTGCCATCAGTATGGATTAAGTTATTTTGTGATTCAATTGTCAAAGCAGGTATGCTTTGATGTTTCTTGTCGGTAATGATGACATTGCCAGCCAAATCTTTTTTGCCCAAGTCATAAACTACCTGCCACTCACCAATGTCATTCCAGCCGAACTCTCCAGGAATTAAGAGTAAATTATCGGCTTTTTCCGAGATGGCATAATCAATCGAGATAGGTTCGTTCTTTTGGTAAACAGCTGTTAGATTCTTTTTGAATTGGGCAGCGCTGACCTTGATCAAAGGTTTGCAAGTAGCGAGCATGTCGGGTTTGTGTTGCTCAAATGCCTTGATTATTGCGACAGTTGACCAAACGTACATGTTTGCATTCCAGAAGTATCGTCCGGTGCCCAGAAAAGCTCGCGCCGTGGCCAAGTTGGGTTTTTCAGTGAAGCTCTCAACCTGAAAAACCGGTACACCTAAGTGATCAAATCTTTTTTCTTGACCGATTTTAATGTAGCCAAAACCAGTCGCCGGATAATTGGGAGTAATGCCAACAGTGATCAGATACTTTTGTTCAGCGGCAATTCTTGCCGCGGCCTTCATAATTTTGACGAACTCATTCTCGTCAGGCACAACGTGGTCAGCCGCGGCATTGACGATGATGGCCTCTGGATCAATGTTATTGATGAAAAGCGAGCCGGTCAGCATTGCTAAAGCGGTGTCGTTTTTTTTGGGTTCACAAATAATATTTTTCAGTGGAATCTTGGGAAGCTGCTGACGAATATCATTTTGATAAAGTTTGTTAGTCACCACGATCATTCTTTCCCAAGGAATGAAGCGTTCCAATCGTTGGACACTCAATTGCAACATGCTTCCTTGATTAGTCAAATCAAGGAATTGTTTAGGAGTTTTATTGCGTGATTTGGGCCACAAGCGGGTGCCACCCCCCCCAGCTAAAATTACGGCGTAGGTGTGATCTAGAAAGTTCATATTGGTCTTTCTCTTGGTTTATTACTGATATAAATTCAATAGTTTTTATTGCGCAATTAACCGAAATTGTCATACAAAGTATGACAATTTATGAAGTGTAGCACACTCGCCAATGTTTGCGCCACTCGCGATCAATCAGGGAGCGCCAAGTTTTGACAAATTGTTCTGAACTTAATCTTTGCTGAATTTGGGGATCGAGAGTGGCGCGAATCGGGAGTTGATTGATCTGCTCGACAATTTCGTCTGGTTTGAATGTATCAACTACAGCTACCCCACTTTGACCTGCTAACAACTCGGATAAGCCCGAGTTTCGGGAAATGACAATCGGTGTGCCTTGGTTGAGCATTTCAGCGCCAACTAGTCCGAAATCTTCATCACCCAGCATCAAACCTGCGCGAGCAAAGCGGAACAGGAGTTGTAGCTCAAGCTCATCAACTTGATTAAGGAAAATTATTTGAGCCTGGATTGAGTGATGCAAAACTTCAACAATGTTTTGACCCTCTTGACGCACAAAAGTTTGATTGGGATAGAGATCAGCACAGTGTTTGAGCTGATTGCCGGTGCCAACGATTAAGATTCTCTTGTTAAGTTTTTGGGCAACTTTGATCGCTAGCTCTGTGCGTTTGTAACTGACAAGCCGGTTGGCCACGATTAAGTACTCTTCTAATGATTTGTTTTGCAGCAAAGTTGCTAATTGAGTAGCAGCGGCTGTTTTGACAATCTTGGGTTTAAGGGGTGGATAAACAGTGGTAGAAGTTAAATTATATTGAGAGGCAATTTTTTTGGCGGTAATTGCAGATAAAGTACAAATTAGGTCTGGTCTCAAACTGGCTTGTTTGTCCCACCACTTAAGATAGCGAATGACATAATTAGTCACGGGATAAAAAAACTTAAGTACGAAATTAGAATTTTGATATCGTTCATTAAACTCATAAAGATATTTTGGCGGAGAAAAAATATAGCTGATATGAAGTTGCCCAGGTTTGGTGAGCACACCCTTGGCTTCGGCAGTAGTCAGAGAAATTACAATGTCATACTTATCAAGTTTGAGTGATTCAAAAGCGAGCGGCATCAGTGGCACCAGCCACTGATGCCGCGTCCTCATCCAGCTGATTTTTTGTAAGAAACTGGTTTTGACGCGACTTTCATCTACCCAGTTGGCTTGAGGATGATAAACGCTCGTAAAAATTGGGGCTTCAGGATACGCGTCGAGCAGGAGTTTGATCAAGTACTCTGCTCCACCATAACGAGTGTTGAGCCGGTCGTAGACAAAGGCAAGCTTGGGCAATGGAGGCTGAAGTTTGTTGGTCACCGAGTACAATTTTATCTTTTAATTACTAGGCTGTCATCTGCGTCGCTTGTCGGTAGGCTTGAAATGTAAGTTGAGCAGTTTTTTTCCAACTGTATTGGGCTGCTACTTTTTTGGCTTGAGTAACAAAATTTGGTTTTTGACCGGGGAGTTGATTGATTAAGTCAACAAGAGATTTGGGGTTATGCGGGTCAAAGTACAGGGCCCCTTCTTGATAAATTTCACGGAAAACTGGTATGTCAGAGGCTAGCAATGGCGCACCAGCAGCCAAAGCCTCAACTCCAGTTAGCCCAAAACCCTCTGAGAGCGAGGGTTGGACCAAGCAAAATGCTTTCTGGTAAACTGTGTGGAGTTGGGCGTCGCTCACTTGGTGTAATATTTGCACTCGTGACTCTAGATTGTATTTCTTGATTAGTAGCACAAATTGTTGGGTAAAAGCTGATCGGGCAGTTACGACTACTAATGGGTAGGAGATGTGTTGCATTGCCTGCAGAATTAGTTCGACGTTTTTGTGAGGATAGAGTGAGCCAACGTAAAGCAAGTACTTATCTGGAAGCGAGAAAGTTAAAGGTTCAGGAGGCAAGAGAGATGCACCCTCATAAGTAACTTGGATTTTGGTTTTTACGTCAGGGTAAAGTTGGCTCAAGGTGGATTTAACCGAGTTTGAAGGAACCAAGATCAGTTTGGCGCGAGTCAGAGCCGAGCGCACAACTAGCTTGTAGGCCAAGTACTTTGGCCAATATATCCACGAGGGCAAGGTGGTGACTCGCGCTCCGCGTTGGGTATGCCAAAGTAAATCGTGAATAGTAATCACAACCGGCTGGTCGTACATAATCGGTAAATTGAAGTGAGGAACGTGGAGAAGATCAAGTTGGGCACGTTTGAAAATGTGCCACATTTGCCATTGCTCTCTCAAGGTATAGTGTTTTACTGGAGTATAAATAGCTTCAAAACGACCCAAGTGAGCAAAAAGCTGGTGCTGTTTTTTTTGTGAAAAAAACAGCACCCACTCGACTTCTTGATGTTCTGTCAGCAATTGGCTGACCAAGCTTTGAATATACCGACCCAAACCTGCGTGCTCGATGCCCGCTAGCCGACAATCAATGCCGATGCGCATGCGCTTTATTTATTCTTGCTTGTTTTTCTGCTCGCAGTTTTAGCTCTTGGTTTACGGCTGGCTTTGAGAGTTTTGTCAACCATTTTTTCTAATTCCGCAATCTCTTTTTCCTCTAAATCGATCGAGAGATCTTCAGGATGAAGTAACTGCATACCTAATCGTCGAATCTGTTTTTCTCTAAAGAAATTAATCGTTAAAGCGTAGATGGTGTACAGAATGGATAACGCCAAAGCACCAACTGGGATAGCTTCATAAAACCAAGGAGCTTCCAAGAATTGTTGCTCAGAGAAAAACATGGAAATAATTAACGATGGAGCAAAAGCGCCAAAGAAAATACAGAATACTACGATACCAATCATCTCCAGTAATGTCTGGATGCTCTTTGAGCGCAGATCAGAAATTTGAAATTGAATTGGGTTCATAAACCGCCTTTCATTAAATTAATAAAAATATACAAACATTGGCGGAGGATTTTGGGATACTCCTGAGCATAATGTTTGTCGTAATATTGTAGCATGGTGTCAAAAAAATATGCACGAGTTTTTTTGGCTATTTTTTGGGAAGTATTTTTGATGCCGGATTTGTGTTTGTGATGAATAATTGTCACGCCGGGATGATACACAACTAGATATCCAGCTTCTCTGGCTCTTTTGCACCAATCCAAGTCTTCAGCGTACATAAAAAAACGTTCATCAAGCCCTCCAATGGTTTGATAAACTGAGTCTTTGATCAAGAGACTGGCTCCCGAACAGGCGTCAACGGTGTGAATAGTTGTCAGGTCCTTGTAGGTTTGATGATACTGACCAAAAAATTTGGAACGAGGAAAAAGTTTTTCTAGACCGAGAAAGTAAAATAAACTAGCTTGAGGCGTGGGTTCACCGCGATGGCAAGCTGGATCCAGCTTGCCATCAGAAAACTCTAATCTAGGTGTAATGACTCCGACTTTTTTTTGGCGAGCGAGAAAATTTAGTAACACATCAAGATTTGAGGCAGAAGTTAGCTCTGTATCTGAGTTGAGTAATAAATAATGTTTGGCTGGTTGAGCTTGGATAGCAAGGTTGTTAGCCACGGCAAAGCCACGATTTTCGTCCAGCTTAATTAATTTTGCCCAGGGATACTGCTTTTCGACTAATTTAATCGAGTCGTCTTGGCTGTGGTTGTCGACCACCACCACAGCCACCTTTTTTTGAGTTTGTAACAAGTAATGATCGTGGAGCGACGAGAGGGTTTTGTCTAACCAAAATTGACTGTTATAAGTGACAATGATAATCGATAGCTCAACTTGATTCTTTTTCATGTTTTTTCGCCAATGGTTTGATAGATCTGATCTAATTTACGAGAAATCAGCGACCAATCATAATGGCTGGTAACAAACCGTAAGCCAGCTTGGGCGAGTTGCTCACGTTTATGATTGTCGGTCAGCAGTTCTAGAGCGTGTTGAGCAATGTCTGGAGCGGTATCGGCAATTAATACTTGTTTGTTGGGTGTTAGTCCCAATCCTTCGACAGCGGTTTTGGTGGCCACAATGGCGGTTTGTGAGGCCATGGCTTCAAGAATTTTGTAACGAGTGCCTTTGCCATCAAATACAGGAGCGATGAGAATGTGAGCTCGGGCAAAAGCATCTCGGATATCTGGAATACCACCTTGAACCGTGATGTTTGGAAATTTTTTGGTATAAGTCATTACTTCAGTTGTCGGTGCATTGCCAACGATCATTAGTTGAGCTCGGGGAAGTTTCTGGAGAATGAGTGGCCAAACTTGATTGACTAAAAAGCGAACAGCCTCTTGATTGGGTAACCAGTTGAAAGTGCCGACAAACAAGACAGTGGGTGAGTTGGGCAGCTGTTTGGTTTTTTGGGCAAACCAATCGATATCTACTCCATTAGCAACTACATCAATTTTGTCAGGTTGAGAAACATGCTGGGTAATAAACTTTTTATCTTCGTGACTCATCACAATCAGCCGATCAGCAATCTGCCAGTAATGTTTTTCCCAACGGCGGATTTTATTAATATCTAAGTTGAGTACCCCCCTGACCGGCCAAATGGCTTTTTTAGCATAACTTTCATATCCCGAGTACTCAATGGTTTGCTCAACTAAAATTGTTGGGACATTAGTTTTGGGTAAGTGCGGCATCATGTAAAATGTTTCGGCATGAATTAAGTCGTACTGTGTCTCCATTAGCTCGGTTTTGACAGCATCAGTGACTTCGGCGACTCGGTTGCGAATAACCAGAAATGGATATTGGGAAATCGCCGTGTGGAATATATTTTTAAGAGTGAAGGGTTTTTCGGAGCGCCGAAAAACCTGAACTTTTTTGCAATATGGAGCGATTTGCTTGATTAGTTGTTTTTCAGACTCGTGCTTGATTAGTGAAAATAGAGTGATCTCATGTTTGGGTGCCAGCTGCTTAAGTAAGTTGTACGTCCGGATTTGACCGCCGGAAAGCAGCGGATAAGGAAGATAGGGAGTCAGCATTAAGACCTTCATCAGCTTTTCTTTTTGGTTAAGTCGATAATTACGTACTCATCACTTTCTTTAATAATGGTGTACTTTGCTTTTAGCTCGTTAGCTTCATCGTCTTTGGAGGTAGTCACGTAGTGGGTGGCACCGGCAGAAATTTTTTGATCAATGTCAAACCCAAGTGGCCAACCGCGACGATTGGTTTGATAAAGGAACATTGTATCTCCCATGGCTGGGGCGATCACTAGGGCGTCGGCAGGCAGTAACTCATCAGCAACTTTACCCACGCGTTGATACTCCCAGTGATTGATATTATAAAACCCTCGAACTTGCATCCAAGAAATACTTACTCCAACTAAGTATAAAATAATTACTATAACCCAAGAAAGTAACGGCAAAAGTTTCTTCGAAAGTGCTCGAGCGAGGATGGTCATGCCCCGTCCAAGACTGAGGGCTAAGACTGGTAACATCAAATTTTGATAGTAATCATGCTGAACATTGCCAGTGGCAAACACAATCATAAACGCCACTATCCCGCCCCACCAACAGCTGTAGACGAGTAGTTCTTTGTTTTTGGGATAAATAATACTCAGTGGTAAGAAAACTATGCTGGTATAGCCTAAAAACAATTTTGTTACCCGTTCCCAAATCAGCCAACGAAACCAGGCGGGTCGCAACCGAATGCCGTTACCGTTGTAAAGCCAATCTGAAACTGGAATGCCCGTTGGAAAATTCTGAATCCAGTCTCTCCAGAGGAACAATGGCACAATACTGAGTGAAAGGCCGGCAATAGCCAGCCACTGCAGTAATTTAAGGTTGTTTCTTTCAGCTATTAGCAGCCCGAGAAAGACTGGAGCTAGAAATACAGCGAAGGGTTTGAGCAGGAAGCTCAAACCCAACAAGAGAAAAGTTAAAACGTATGACCACCAGCGTTTGGTAATTAACCAATACTGAAAACAAGCGATCGCAGTAGTACTGGTTGCTAGTAAATATGGTTCGGGCAAAATTGCTCGAGAGTAATAAATAGCAAATGGTAAGGTGGCAAAAACAATCGCAGCTATCACCCCAACAGTTTTACCAGACCAGGTGTAGCCTAGGTAATAAATTGCAGCTAGAGTGATTAACGAAGCCAACACACTGCTAAATCGACTGAGAGTGACTAGATCAAGATTGGGAAAGGTCCTAATTATTGTTGCCAGCAGACCGTTAATTATTGGAAACTCTACCATTCGGTACCCTTCGGGATTGTCTTGACCGCTCTGGATGTTAGACAGATCGTGATACTTGGGGTGCAACAGATCGACACCGTTTTTGACATATTCTCTGGTGACCGAGGCTGTATCGGCCTGTCTGAAACTATGCCAATCTAGGACCGGTGAATCAATTTTGTACAAGCGCAGCGACAAGGCTAACAGACCGATGAGAATCAAAGGTATTAATTTAAGCAGTAGTTTGAAGTTCATTGTGTTTAATTGCCATTATGATACCGGCCATCAGCCAATAGGTGTACGCGACCTTGGAGGCGGCAAATACGTCAATGTAGAGAGCGTTAATCAGGATACCAATGCTACCGGCAGTAAAACCGAGCACGACTGCGAGGGCGAGTGGGTTTTTGAGTTTAGATAGCATTCGCACAGAACTGTACAAAATATAAATGATAATTCCGTAAAAACTCAAAAACCCAAGTATGCCCGTTTCTCCAAGAGTTCTTAAGTAATTATTGTCTGTACCATCAGCGAAAGTAAACTCATTGACAAACTGTTTGTTGAGAGTGGCATAACCAGTGCCCAGGACGGGATTATGTTGGAACGATTGAATTGCCCACGGCCAGAGTGATTCGAGGCGAATGCAGAGTGATAACTCATACTTGAGGGCGCACTCAGAAAAAGTGCGCGGTTGATGAAGAACAATAGTTTCTTTAGAGCCATCTGGAAGGGTAACTTCCGTCTCGACTGGTTCGGGGATATCTTCATAAACATCACGGGGGCGATTTGCTGGATTGACCGTAGTTGGCGGCTGATCGCTGGGCGCTGATACTTGAGCTAAGAGATTGTCATTTTCTGTTGGTGCCGGCTGAGAAGAAGCCGGCACCCCATCCAGCTTGGGCAACCAAGCATAGAGTTCGTCGGAATTAGGAATCGGTAAACCCTCAAGTGTTTCGTCTAGTACCTCTGACAGGTTAACGGGCCGATCGCTAGTGCTGAGGACATTGCTCAAACGATCAAGCATGCCTTGACCAAAGTAATAGAGCAAAAAGAACAGCATCAAGCCATAGCCTAATGAGTGAGTCAGCCAGCTGAGAGCTCGATCTTTCCATGTTTTTTTAAACCAGCCGACCAACAAGATGACTACCCCACAGGCAACAATATAGGCAAAAAAGGGAATACGGGAGGCTGACATGACCATCAGCCAGCTGCCACAGAAAAAAATTATGTAAGCCAGCCATTTGTAATATTTTTTTAATGTTAAACCTAAGCTGAAAATCACTGGCAAGATGATGACTAAGTAAGCCGCCAAGTCATAATGACCGGCAAAAGTTGATTGAATCCGGGCGTGTTCGGTCAGATATAGCTTAATACCTTTGCTAAACTCGCGGTTCATGGTTGACCAGACTGGCCAATAAAAAAACTTTTGCATATAGCCGTAAATAAAGATCGCGGCTAAGGTGCTTAGAATAATAACCAGAAGTTTCACCAAGTCTCGACGATTTTTGATCGCGGCAAAACTAACCAGAAAGACCGAGAAATACTCAAGATAGCGAAAGTAATGGAGCATGGTTTTGCCTAAATGCAAGAGTTCGAGTGGCACAGTTTTGGTAATAAAAACGGCGCTGAGGACCGAGAGTAAACCTACCAGAGCGTAAGCGGCGAATAACTTGATAATCACTGGTTCAAACCGGGCTTTTTTGCGCAAAATTTGGATCAAGGTGATAGGAACCGCGATGGCAATCAACAGATCTTCAAGTCTGACTCGGACAATGTACTCTTCGATGGGGCTCCAGAGTGGAATTTTGGGATAAAGAGGGATAAAAACTAACAGTAAGGCTGCCAGAAACAATAAAATATGATTGTCAAAGAATTGAAGCAATTGATTGGTTTTCTTTGCTTTTGGCATCGGGAACTCATTATAACGTAATTAAAGTATCAAGTAAGCGACGGTAAGTTTTAGCCTGAATTGGCCGATCAAGAATGGTAAACAGCTGCAACCTCAGCCAGCAGCCGGCTAGAATAACTGGATAAACGCTCTTCCAGAATCCTTCCGAGTAATGTTTGGTCAAAATATACTTTAAAGAATTAACTTCACCCAGTTTTGCTTCAATTTGGCTAGAGCTGGCAGAACCAAGATGAATAATCTCGGCTTGGGTGGCGATCGCGGTTCGCCACCCAAGCCGAGCTGCCCGCATGCACAAATCTAGGTCTTCGCCATACATAAAGATCGTTTGATCAAATCCGCCCAGTTGTTGAAACAACTCGCGTTCGATGACCATGGCAGTTCCTCCGATCCAGCCGCGCAGGACTAAGACATCGTTTTTATCAAGATTAATATTTTTGGGCAGTTTTTTCTGTAGAGACGGAAAAAACTGCCCTACTAGAGGCAGGTCATCTAGCCCCAACCATTGGCAGGCGATGCTTAGCATGGTGGGTAGATCGCCACCCTGATGTTGCTGTGACCCATCAGGATTAAGTAATCTAGCTGCGACTAAACCGAGCTTATTAGTTTGTTTAGTTTGAGTTTGAGAAGCTGATAGCAACTGTTCCAAACTGCCTGATTTAACAATTGTGTCAGAATTTAGAAATAGCAAGTATCTACCCTTGGCAGTTTTGGTCGCGTAGTTGTTTGCTTTGGCAAAACCTAGGTTGGAGTTTGATTTAAATAAGGTAAAACTTTGGTCTAAATTATTTTTTACGATTAAGTTCTCGATGGCTGGTACTGA
>DAOOPX010000003.1:0-24042 GCA_035388465.1 Candidatus Woesebacteria bacterium | reverse complement strand
AGGGAGCGACTAATCCCATTGGTGTGATTGATCTTACCCCTGAGCTATCAGCTATTTACCGTGACTCAGATGCGGGTGATACCGCCAATAAATATAGAATTCAAGTGGATGATAATTCAGATTTCTCTTCAGTGTTTTGGGACACAGGAGTCAGTGGTACATCTATGACCAACTGTACCGTCAATACTCGTTGTCAAGATATTTCATACTCAGGATCAGCTTTAACTAGAGGTACAGTGTATTACTGGCGAATTAAATTCTGGGACATAGGTGGGGCAGAGGGAGTATTTTCTTCAGTTACGGCTACTTTCAAACTCAATCAATTGCCAAATACTCCAACCAACGCTTCACCGACTAACGGCGGTACAGAGCAAAGCCAAAATCCGACACTTCAATCCTCGGCTTTTTCCGACTCAGACGTAGGGGACACTCACTCCAACTCTCAGTGGCAGGTATCAACCGCCAGCGGTGCTGGTTTTGATGCCGCGATTGTTTGGGACTCAGGCGTGACAGCAACCAACAAGACCTCTGTGGTAGTCAACAGTACCAACGGTACTTTCCAGGGTAGTTTAAGTGGGCAAACACAACTAGCCTTAAACAGCACTTACTATTGGCGGGTTAGACACCAGGATGATAAAACCGAGTGGTCCAGCTACTCAACTATTACCAGTTTCACCACCATTGTGTCTAACCCGCCTACAGCTCCAACCATTCCTTGGTGCGAGGGTCAAACAAATCCAACCAACGTCAGCAATCTGACACCATCATTTTCGGCTATCCACAACGATCCTGACGGTGATGCAGCAAATTTTTATCAAATTGAGGTAAATACCAACTCAAGCTTCAGTGGGACAGTGATGTGGAATTCTACCAAAACTTCTATGAGTAATCTCGCTTCTGGTGTGCGCTCTGCCGATTTTGTTTATGCTGGTTCTGGTTTGCAGTTAAGTACCACTTACTATTGGCGCATCCGATTTTGGGATGTGAACGGCTATGAAGGTGCAGTCTCCGCCACCCAACAATTCACAACGGCGAGCTTCGTCAGCGGCAACTTCTTTTTTGAGGGTTTGCAAATGGAAGGTTTAAATATCAACTGACGTTGGGTAACTTGGTGCCCTCACCAGGACTCCCCGATTTCGTTGAAGCTTCATCGGGGTAAACTTCTCGTCTTGGGTTCGTGCACTTTGTGCCCTCACCAGGACTCCCCGATTTCGCTGAAGCTTCATCGGGGTAAACTTCTCGTCTTGGGTTCGTGCACTTTGTGCCCTCACCAGGACTCGAACCTGGATCGGAGGTTTAGGAAACCTCTGTTCTATCCCTTGAACTATGAGAGCGAGGGAGCTCTGTCGGGGTGGCTGGAATCCCTGAATTAAATTCAGGGTAAACTTCTCGCCAGCCAACTCGACTTCACTTCGCTCTGTCGGGGTGGCTGGACTCGAACCAGTGACCTCGTCGTCCCGAACGACGCACTCTAGCCATCTGAGCTACACCCCGTTTGTATTTCGTTAATGTTAATTTCGTTTAAACCAGTGACCTCCCCGCCGAAGCTTTAAGCGTAGGCGGAGCACTCTAGCCACCCACCTACATTGCTACGCAATTTTGGCGGGTAAATCTGAGCTACACCCCGTTTATATATCGCTAATGTTAATTTCGTTCTGCCAGTGACCTCCCCGCCGAAGTCTGTGACGAAGGCGGAGCACTCTAGCCACCTACCTACATTGCTACGCAATTTTGGCGGATAAATCTGAGCTACACCCCGTTTACCCGTTTAAGTTTTATGAGGAGTTAACCTCAAAAAATTTTGTCGGGTAAATGCTATTCTAACTCAATTGCGTACAAATTGAGTGGCACATCTGGGCTGAAACCGGTCAGGACCAGCAAGCGACTGCCAGTTGGCCAAGGATAGACAAATTGTTCAAAAAATGGTCCCGAGTAAATTGTGTTGGTGTTACTGCCATCATACTCGATGACTTTGATTTGGTTTTCACTAGTGAAAATGATGTGTTTGGAGTCAGGATGCCACTGATAGGTGTCGGCGTAAATGGCACTGTGATATGCCATGAAGTTGAACGCAGTTTGGGGGAGGGAATCAGTTTGGAGAGAGCGGAGGGCGCCGCTGGTAGCGGCGCCAGCAGTGGCACTCATCACTTCACTTAGCGGTTCGAGGCTTAACAGATTCTTAACTAACTTGGTTTCCTGATCAATGGCGGTACCAATTCGGAAGTTTTTATCTTCTTCCCGGTCGTAAACATAGATGCCACCAGGCTGGATAGAGCGTTCTTGAGGTTGAGTACTAGTAGCTGGGAGTGGGGGAAGCAATCCTTCGCTAATCTCAGCACTGGCGGTGGCCGTATACAACAATCGTTTTTTATCGGGTGAGAAATACACGTTTTGAGCAGATTGGGTGGCGATTGCCACGATTTCTTCGGGGAATTTTGACAGGAACTGGATTTCTCTCAGAAGCATTTCTTGTTCCCACTCATTTAAAATTTGTTTGGAGCGGAATGAAATATCGGGAGTGGCGTCCAAATCATTTAGTTTATTAATATCAAGCAATAATTGATGATTTTCGTCGATCAAAATCAACTGTGAACTGTCAGGGGACCAAATATATTGGGCAAGGCTCAAGTCGATACGATTGGTGTTCTCGGCAATCTGTCTTGGTCCTTTTTGCAGTGACAAGGTATTTTCTGCCAAATCCAGAACGTAGAGACCGTTTTTTTTGCTGGCTGAGCTGGAAGCAGTAAAGTACAGAATTTTTTGCCCATCCGGAGAAGGCAATAAATTTTCGGCACCAGTAAATGTCAGGGGGGTAATACTGGGCGCGCTGGGGAAAAGGCGGGCGTTGGTTTGCGTCACCAGCTCGGCCTCTAGATCAAGGTTTTTCTGCCAGGTACTGTAACCGTCTTTAACAATTTTGACTGAGTAATTGCCTGGTTCTAGATATAAAGTGTCATCCGTGGCTGTGACCAACTTGTCGTTTATAAAAACTTGGGCACCTGTGGGTAACGAGTTAGCAGAAAGCAAGCCAGTATTTTGCCTAAAGCCATCATTGGTGATGCGGTAGCCACCTTTGGCGTAGTTGATTGCCACAACCGTGCCGACCGCCATAATCGCGATTGAGATCAAAGTGTAAAGCAATCCTTTGTGTTTGGCCACTTGCATATGGTTATTATACCAACCTTTGGGTGAGATATACTAGAAAGCATGCGATTGCCTCAGTTTAATTTTGCTCCCAAGATCGGAATTGATCTTGGCACAGCCCGAGTCAGAATTTGGGTGGAGGGTGTTGGTCAATATAAAGACGAACCCAGCTGTTTATCGATTAATGTCCAAGATGGACGAGTTTTGGCTGTCGGCAACCAGGCGTTGAAGCTGAAACAAAAAAATGCCCAATTAGTCTGGCCAATTCAAACCGGTCAGGTTGCCGACAAAAAACAAGTTCAAGCTTTACTGAAAATTTTGCTTGACCAAGCTTGGCGGCCCAGAATTCTGGCTCAACCGATTATTGCTGTCAGCATCCCAGTTTCTAGTTCAAAAGAAGAAAAGCAAACATTATCCGAACTGTTGTTTGAGCTTGGAGCTCAAGAAGTAGTGACAGTTGCCCAACCTTTAGCAGGTATGTTGGGTTCGGGTGTGTTGAGTCGTGATGTCTCAGCCAGTTTTGGTTTAGCGATTGGTGCGGGTTTGGTAGAAGCCGGCGTCGTCTCGATGGGGAGCGTGATCAAGTCAGTGAGTAATCAGCGCGCTGGTGAGTGGCTGAGTTGGCAGCTGCAAGCCTATTTACATCGCGAGTTAGCAGCGGAGTTTGTCAAAGAAGATGTTGAGCAGTTGCTACAGACTGTGGGAGCCTTATACCCAGGAGGAAAAACAGCTGCCGAGGTGGTGGGTAAAGATCTGCACACTGGTCAACCAAAAACATTTTTGATCAAGGGCGAGCTGCTTACGCCAGTGGTAAAAGTTTATGCTCAAGGATATTTAGAGTTGGTACAAAAATTGATGTCACAGCTCAGTCCAGCACTAATTCAAGATTGCTTTGAACGCGGCTTGCTCATATTTGGGGGAGCGGCTAAACTTCAGGGATTGGAAAAGTTTCTCAGTCAATCACTTGGTATGCCGGTGGCATTGGTAGAGGATGCAGAAACGGCAGTTCAAGCGGGATTGGTAGTAGTGTTGCAAAACTTGAATGAGTTCAAGAATCAAGCACTAAGTGCTTAAACGTGTTGCCACGATCTTGATAATCTTTGAATTGGTTGAAACTAGCGCTGCCTGGGCTGAGTAAAACTACGTCGCCCGCTTGAGCCTGAGTTTTGGCCAGAGCCACTGCTTGTTGGAGGTTGGAAACAAACTCAACAATTGTTTTGTGGTCAGAAATTTTATTGAGTAGACTTGCGATTCTTTTGCCAGTCTCGGGCAAAAGAATCGCAAGTTTTATTTGACTTTGAGCAATTTTTTTTGCCAAGCCGGAATAGTCTAAGCCACGATCAAATCCACCAGCGATCAGAATGATTGGTTGCTGACCAAAACTGCTCAAAGCTGCGATAGCTGCCTCGGGGTTGGTAGAAAGTGAGTCATTAAAAAATTGCACTCCGTGTTGTTGACTAATTAATTCCAGTCGATGTGGTAGGGGAGAGAACGATTTGAGCAACTGATTAATTTTTAGCGGCTCAACTGCCAGTTTCGCCGCCACGATAATTCCGGGCATGACATTCAGCCAATTGTGTTGGCCGATCAGCTGCAGTTCGTCAGTTTTGATCACTGACAAATTTTGATAATAAAGCTTGTTAGTTTTGGCTGAGGCAGCGCAAGTTTGATCATAGAGGCTAAAACAGAAAGTTTGGGCTCTTGATTTTTCAGCGATTTTATTTGTTGTCGAGTTATCTTTTTGATAAATGAGCCAGTCAGAATCTTGTTGGTATTGAGTAATATTGGTTTTGGCCAACACGTACTGGTCGAAATTTGGATAGTAATCAAGGTGTTCGGGAGTGATGGACTGGATGACTGCGATTTCGGGACTGATAGTGAGGCGATTGAGTTGATGGCAAGACATCTCTAAAACAGCGAAGAGCTGTTGGGTTTTGGTTGAGTTGAGCATTAAGGGAACGAGGTCAAGGGCGGGCTTGCCGATATTGCCTCCCAGGAAGCTCGGCAAGCCCGCCCCCTCCAGCAAATGATAGATCACCGCAGTGGTGGTGCTCTTGCCTTTGGTTCCGGTCACTCCGATAACTTTAGTTTGGGCAGGAATTTTGGGTAACAAGGCTGAGAGCGGGTGGGGTTTGGCCCGATCTGGTAGGCAAATTTCTAGAAAAATTTGCATATTACTACTGACCCAAGCTCCAGCATTAATTGCTTGGTTCAGCACGGGGTGATCTGGTTTTATACCTGGAGTGACCATCACTACTGTTTGATCGTTAATGGAAGTATTAAAGTTTTCGGATTGCACAAATCCGGTCTTTTGGTCGTGAAGCAACGTTGTTTTCCAGTTTGCGCCAAATTTTTCTAAAGGTAAGTCATCGACGAGAACAATAGGTAACTCCGCATCTCTTTCACGCCAGAACTGGTAGCTGGAAAAACCCTCTCTGCCCAAACCTAGAATGATTAGTTGCATCCAGACTATTGTAACAGCTTAAAGGATTTTTTTTGCCAAGTTTAGACCAATCAGTTGCATTAGAGCGCCAGCTAAAATCGCTAACAGCACCCCTTGTTGGTCTCCCCAGACGTGGACGACAAAAAAATAGCCAAAGGTTGCGATTGCCCGTCCGATATTAATCCAAATTTCATGATCTAAAATATAGGCGTACTCCAGTTCGTGATTGCCATTACTTTCCTGTTCAACTGCGTGTGACAAGATGGGAAAGTATACAAACCAAAATACACTATCGCTGATGGCCATGACGATTAAATAAAAGGTAATGGCTGCGGGGCTGGTGAACGCAAACACCAGCCCCGCAGCCAAAATCAGTGGCCAAGCGCTAAGTTTGAGAATGTTCAATCTTGATCTAGAATTTGTCCTCTTGCCCAGCAAATAAAGCATTGCAGCCGATAGCACCACAAACACCATTTTTAGTGTACCCAGCACCCCTTCGTTACCCAAATACTTGAGTGTTAAGATTTCGGGTAAGGACAAAACAAGTGCAAACTGAACACTTGAAATTAATACAAACCAACGGAACAATTGCCAATGTTTGGTAATTCTGGGAAGACGATATATCTTGACTTTGAGTTTGGGAAATTTGGCTTGATACAAGGGGATCATACTTAAAAAGAGGATAACTAAGCCAACAACTCCAACCAGTTGATAAGCGACAATCTTTGTCGGTACAACCGTCCAGTTTTGTAGCCAAACAATTGACCAACCAGCGATCATTGGAGCAACCGCCATCAAAGGATCCGTCAAGAGCTTGCGCGTTCCTTCAAAGAAATGACGATTATGATCAGTAGTGAAGTACAGATAAAGGCGGTTGCGATTGCCCCAATACAGCCCGAGTGGTAAGCCGTAAATTAAACCAAAAGTAGCCACTTGCCACAAACTACTTGGAGGTAATAAATACAAACTAAACATTACTAATCCCTGCAATATGCCCCCAGCAATAAAGAGAAATTTGGCGGAATAAATTGCTAGTAATTTACCATTAAGAAAAAAAGCTATGAGCAATGTGACATAAAAAGCCAAATTAAAAACGGCAGCTCCAATCACACTGTTTGTTTGTAGATAAATCAAAGCATAGCCAAAAGTAAAGAGAAGAATGTCGGAAACTGCATAGCCAACGGTTGAGTAAAGAAATCTTTTAGTGTCCAGATTTAACCGATCAAACATATGGGTGCAATAAGTAGGTGAGATGGGTTGGAATAAAGTGGGTACTGATCTGCGCGGGGGGTTTCTGAATCGAGTTCAGAATGACACCCCCGCGCAAACTTTTTTCGAGCTTTTCTAACAACTTCGGTAGTTTCAAATTCTTTTGTTGATACCACTTGATTGCTAAAACGAATGCTGTTTTTGACTCTGCATACGTGCCGACACAATCAAATGGTTTGTTAGCCGTTTGTCCAATTAAGTCTAGAGAGGTGGGCAACAATTCTAATTTTTCAAATAAGTTTTGGCCGAAAATTTTGGTCATCTTTTCCTCACCTAAAAACGGGAACAGCACGATCCATGCAAACAAACACTTGGCGCACTCGCCACACCAAGAGTTGGTTTTTTGACCGCGATTGCAACTACGGAAAAGGGAAAAGTAGTTTTCTCCCAGTTTGGCAAAAGCTCCCGCAATTTGTAGTTCGCTAAAAGGGCGGAGGAGAGAAAAGTAATTGACTGGCGCAATATTTTTTATATATTGACGGAAGTTTCGTTCAAAGGCGTAGCTCTTAGAGTACTGATGGTTGATTGTCTGACCGTGAAACTGGACGTTACCCTCGTTGGCGCTTTGCTCGTTGGAGAGTACGACGTGTTGGTAATTGTAGAGATATGCTACCAAACTATTAGCAAACGCGAGTAACGCCGAGAACGGGGTGTGGCCGTTGAGATAACCCTGTTGGTTGAGCGCTAGCAACTGGGGATCTAACTGACGAGTGACGTTTACAAATGATAAACCGCTTTGTTTGATCACATCTAAACTAGCCTGGGTGGGGTTGAGTGAACTCGCCAGAAGCTGGATATCTGGGTTTTGTGACTGATAAAGTTTGAGTAATTCCAACGTAACAATCGAATCTTTGCCGCCGCCGATCGGAATTAAGTAGGCGTTGGGATTTAAAGATTTTTTGCTCACTACCGTCGCGGCGGCGGCATCTTTTTCATTTATTTCGCCTCCCACAATTTCTACAAACTTTTCTTGAGTAAAATCAATTTCGTTTAGATAAAAATACTCGCCCATGCCGCTAAGTAGTAGCTCATGCCACCAGCGCACTTGTTCTTCGCTCAAGCTGCCAGCTTTGACCACAATTTTTGGACTGGCAGCCAGTTTCCAGTAGCTCAGGCTTTCAACCATGCCAATGTTAAACACCAGCTGATCAATTATGGCTTGATCAAAATCATGTAGTTGCCATGCCTCCGGCAAAGGAATGCTAAGCTTTGGTTTGAAAATAAGATCTGGTTCCAATTCAAAAACCCACGAGCAGTGGAGCTCGCCACCGACAATTTGCCAGTTGCTCTGATGGTAAAAAAATTGTGGATGTTTTTGGCGCAACACTATGTAAGGTTGATGTAAGGTCACGGGAATATTATACCGTGAAACATCATATGAATTTGAATAATTTTCAAACCAATTTGCGCCAAAACTGCTACCAGCCAACGTTTTCTCTTGACAATATTGAAATATATAGCATAATGCATAATGCAATGAAAAAAACCCAAGTGTATTTATATCAGGATCAGATAGCGCGATTAAAGCATTTAGCTATGATAGAGCAAACTTCTTATGCTGAGTTAGTTAGAAAAGCTGTTAGTGAATATTTGAAAACTAATCAGAATCGCAAAACCGAGCGTTTAAATTGGGTTGAAACTTCTCAAAAATTAGCCGTACCCATGGGCGGAATCAGCCAACGAATGGATGAGGAGCTTTATCAATGAAAAACGTGTTAGTTGATTCAAACGTTTTGATTGCGATTTACGATATTAACGACTCTTTACGACATCGTGCTGTTGATGATTTATCTCGATTTGAACAAAACAAAGTAAATATATGGATAACCGAACATATTTTGTCTGAAATATTAACAATGTTAAGCAATCGCGGGTTAAAACAACAGATTGAGGATATTATTAATAAGATTGAAAATGCCCAGTTGCATATTTATTATCCAGATAATGCCCAAACAGCTTGGAAGATTAACAAAAAAGTGGCGCAAAAATTGGTATTACAACAAAAAACCCGTGCCAGCTACACGGACCTACATCAACTAGTTTTAGTCGAGGATGGCTTTCTGACTGATTCAGCTAATCACTCATACGATCATCACCTCAACCATGCTGATTGACACCCATTGCCACTTGAATTTCAAAGTTTTTAAATCTCGGGTGGATGTGGTGCTGGAACGAGCACGAGAAGCGGGAGTGGAGCAGGTAGTGGTAGTGGGGGCGGATCTAAAGAGTTCACGGCAAGGAGTAAAGTTGGCCGCGAGTTACGATGGTGTGTGGGCGAGTGTGGGAGTTCATCCTCATCATGTTTTAGCGTATTTGGAGAAAGCGCGGGGGCAAATCAAAATGACTGGGGAAAGTTTGAGTGAAGTGTTGGAGTTGGTGCTGGATCAAGTCGAGGAAGAGTTGGGAGCATTGGTAAACACCGACAAAGTAGTAGCGATGGGGGAGGTGGGGCTGGATTTGTATGAATACCAGCAATCACAATACGGGCAAGTGAATGAAGGAGAAAGCGAGATTTATTTATTTTGGCAAAAGGCGTTTTTGCGGCGGCAAGTTCAGCTTGCCGCCGCCCATGGCAAGGCCGTGATTCTGCACAACCGCCAGACAGTTGATCAGTTGCTGGAATTTTTTTACGATCATCCCGAATTAGTGTTACCGCAAAAAATGGTGCTGCACTGTTGCGAACCAGATGTACGTTTGCTTGAATTTGCGCAAAATATTCAGCTGTTTATTGGTGTGGATGGCGATGTCACTTATGACATCGCCAAACAAGAGTTTATTCGCCAAGTGCCTTTATCTATGCTGGTTTTGGAAACTGATTCGCCGTACATGACACCAGAACCCGATCGGACGCTGTATAAAGAGAAGAAAGAGCAACTAAAATATTTTGAGCGCGTCTGCGAGCCGCGCCATGTGGCGGTGGTGGCGGAGTTTATTGCCTGGCTGAAAAACGTTACCCTAGCCGAGGTTGCCCACGCCACCACCGCCAACGCCAAAATACTATTTTCCAGCTAAAAGTTGTCACGCTGAGAACTGTCACCCCAAGCACAGTCAAAGCATGAGGGAGTGGGGGTGAGGTATGTATTCAAAAATAGTTTTTAAAACTCATTTTTCAAATCGGTAGATTACTGAAAAAATGATTCTGATTGTGGATAATTACTGATTGACTCCATTTAAGACTTAAGCGAGCTCAAAAATACACTCCTGCGAACATTTTCTCAATATCCCACCCGCTACTTGTAGCAAAATTTTGCTACAATACAATATATGAAGATACAAGAACTAATCTTACAACTTAAAATTATGGGTCTAAAGAAGCGAGAAATTAATATATATCTGTTTTTGTTACAAAATAAATTTATGTCTGCAACTCAACTGGCTGACAAGCTCTCCGTAGTATCACAAACTGTTTATCGACCAATTCACAATCTGGAAAATTATGGTTTGATTTGTAGATCAAAACAAAACAATTTTCTATTTCAGGCAATAAAGCCTGAGTTAGGCTTAAATAACTTGATTGGTCGAAAAGTGAATAAATTAACACGAGTCAAAGATATTTTACTGCCAGTGTTGAACAGTTTTTATTTAGAAAAATTATTTGACGCAGTTTGATTATTGAGAAACTTCAATACCCATATCAAATTTTATATTTCCGTCAGGTTGAAAAACTGCTGAATCAATTATCAACCTATACATTTTTTCTGCGTTTATAGTAGTACCATCCAATGCGATCCAATGTCCAGAAAATTCATTTTCTTTAGACGAATAATGAAATGTATCGGCTAAAATAGGAATTTGAAGTAGGGTCCCAGTCATACGATCTTGACTATCGGCACTATATGTGTTCTCATCTGCATTTTCCATGGGAACAGGCTGAAAACTCAGTGCGTTGGCAATAAAATCGTTATCAAATCCCATTAACCGGAGATAAGCTGCGAAATAAATACGAGTTGTAATGTGGTCGTTGAAAGGTACTGGTAATCCGCTGTCATGTCTGATTCCTGATTCTTGTGAAGGAACCAGAGGGTAGGGGCAATTAAGACTGATTCTGACTTCAGCATCATCATCTGTTAATGTAGTTATTCCGTTCATTTGATGAAAGCACTTGGGTTTATTTGGAAATCTGAGTATTTTATGCTCTCTAACTGATTGAGCGCGATCAGTTACATCTCTATTTCTCAATGGTAACTGTCTTGATCTATTGGGTTCCGTATCAGTAAAGCTGTTACTTGAATATGAAACTAAATAATCGATTTCGTAAGGAACTTGTAAAACAGCGTCCTTGAAAGTACTTTCGTCTGGACAAGGCATACCAAACAATAGCGGGATAAACACGACCCCCCCCCGTGTTAAGAACCTTGTCTTTGGCTGCCACCACTTGTTCTTGAAAATTTTCTTGATTAAAAGTCCAGCCCTCCTGCCGTAGCAATTGCTCTACAGATACGCTTGATAATTCATCAGGATTTTCCTGACCACTTTGTCTAGCTTTGTCGTAAAGAGCAATTGTGCCCATATGGATTTAACAATAACAGTTTGACTAGGTACTTATCAAGTATCAATAATTAATTTGGTTTAAATTGGCTAACTGTTACCAAACTCAACGCCACCTCCATCCCTCATGCGGTAAAATGATCTAAAATTCGGCAACTGCGAGATCTCTTGTGCTGTTTTATGCCAGTGGTTTTTGGCGGAGTGATTTCATTTGCAAAATTTTGCAAATAAATCTATGGCTCAAATAAAATATGAGGCGTGTCAACAGCCAACAAAGAAAAACCAAACCTGGAGAGAATCTTACCTGCTTTGCCGTTCGTATTTTTAGCTGCCACATTTTTATCCAGGAGCGAGTGGTTTAACCCACTTATTTTCCCTAAACCAGAAGATTTGCTACAGCTTGCGCCTGAACTACTTTCTTCCGAGAAGTATTGGTCAGATTTGGGTAAAACAATGCTAAAAACCCTGACTGCAATCGGTTATGGAGCTGCAATTGGCGTGCCGATCGGCGCTCTGATGGGCGAGTTGAAGAAAACTCGCCTGACTTTAGAGAACTTCTTCGATTTTTTGCGGGGCATTCCTGTTACAGCTTTGGCTGGATACTTTTATTTACTCTCATATAATTATGGCCCAAGTGTACTGGCTCCAGTGTATTTTAATATGCTCAACCTTGCTCATCAGACTAGTTCTAGCATTGTGAACATTGATCAGAATGTTAGGGAGGCAGCTTTGATTGACGGTGCTAACCCTTGGCAAATGTTGCGATATATTAGCCTACCTCTGGCTTTGGATCAAGTTTTTTTGCGTCTCAAAAGCTCGTTGCAGTACACTTTGCTAGTGGTCATTGCCATGGAGATGTATGGTGTTTATGGTGGCGGTGTGGGCGGTGCGCTTCGTGATGCCCAATGGGGCTATCGTCAATCAGACGCACTGATCTATTTAATCAGCATTGGTTTGGTCAGCCAAGCTTTGGGTATGACCGCGGACAAACTGTCTGGATGGTATCGCCGTGGGCTATATGAAGGTGACTAACTGGTGAATTTTTGCAAAATTTTGCTAAAATATCTGAGTGAATATAAAGAGAATGATCGGGAACAGAGTTCGATTCAAAGCGGCGGATCTTGAGAAGCGTCTGGTTTTGTTGGGCTTAAAAAAACGTGAGGTCAACATTTATCTTCATCTCTTGCAAAATTCAAGTTTAACAGCTGTTCAATTAGCCGATAAGTTATATGTTTCTCCTTCAGCTGTGTACCGTCCACTTACCAACCTGGAGAAACTGGGTTTGATTTATAAGTTGAATCTGCCTAATACTGAGTTTGTAGCAGTAGAACCAAAATCTGGTTTGGAAAATTTACTTAATCTCAAGTTGGCTGAATTTAATCAAGTTAAGCAGGAAATTTTACCTCATTTATCAAGGTTTAAAAGTGTTGACAAATATTGTCAAATCAAAACTTTCTATGGTAAGTCTGCCATGTTTGATCGCTATGTATATTTGGCTAAATCTGCTCAGAAACAGTTACTTATTATTTCTCTTGGTGAAATAGTTGGGGAAGAGATTATATTAGCGAATCGAGATGCTTCTATCAGAGGAGTAAAAATCATGTTTATCTCTCAACGACTAACCCGTTTTAACTACGACTTATTACATTCATATATTCAAATGGGTTGGGCAGTCAAGCATTGTCCAGAATCTGGATATCACTTGGTAGTAGTTGATCAAAAGCATGTGCTTTTGGCGGTCAACAATCCAACTCAAACCGACCAGCGAGTAGTAGTTGAGTTTGATAATGAATCATTGGGCGTGGCTTTCAGCCGATACTTTATGAATTTATGGCAGAGAGCAAGCGAAATTGATGAGTCAAATCTTGAATTCGTGGGCAAATAAATGGTTTAATAATTAATTACCCTGAGGTTGTGCCAGTTGTGTAATTAGCCGAGCGAATTGCTGGCGCTCTGAGCCCATGAGAGAAGAAAAAAACTTGCGTTCGGTTTGAATGACGGTGGTGTGAGTCTCGACAGCTAACAACTTCCCTTGAGAAGTCGCGGTAAGCTTGAATTTGCGTTGATCACTCTGGAGTTTGAGTTTATGTACCAAATGTTTCTTGACCAAGGCTTTGATTACGTCAGAAACATGTACTTCGTGTAAGTTGAGTGATTTGGCCAGAGTAGAAGTAGTTGTCTCCTCACCAGATTCATTCATTTTGACCAAATTGAACAGTAGCAGCCACTGAGTAGAAGTTAAGTGAAAGTTTTTTAGTGCTAAATCCAGCTGATTTTGCCAATTATTAATCAAGTGCCACATAAAAAATCCATCACTAGGGAAAATTGGAGCACTTGAGTCTGTGGATGGTGACTGCTCTGAAAATTGAGTGGTTATTTCTTTCGTTTCTTCTACTTGCAGCTCGCGGCAGAGGTATGCCACTCGATCAGAATATTGGCGAAAGTACGGCTTGGCTAGCCAATCAAAAATTAAACCAGAAGGTGAAGAGTTGGTATATGAATTAACGGAAATATTCAAAACTGTGGGATCACTCCCAGTCAAGCTTAAGGCAACAGTTAATGTTTGAACTAGTGAAGAAAAGGTAAACTCCAGAGAATCATTGGGTTGATACTTACTCAAAGTAAAAGTGTATTGCGGTAGTAGCGGTTGAAGTTTGAGCGTCCCAGTAATTTTCGAGCTAAGAGCAGGAATATAGAAGTGCTGGCTTTTTCCTAACCAACTTTGGCGCCAAAAATCAGCTTTCTGCCACTCGTCCCAGATCAATTCAGGTGACTGAGCAATACTATAGGAAAGTGAAAAAAGGGGTGTGGACATATTATAAGCGTACTTACTAAAATACCAAGTGCACTTATAATAGCTAAATTATATTTATTTTGCAACTCTGAATATTGGTCATTATTGAGTAATGCGATTGAATTTAGGATATAATTGAGTTAATGACTTTTTCGAATTTTGTGGGACAGTTTCAGTTTTATCGGGGAATTATGTCCCAGCTGGTGGATGAACTAAGTTTTGTCATCAAGCGTGATCAAGGTGCAAAGCGACTTTTGACAATTGCTACGCCCAATCCAGAACAGCTGGTGCAGGCGTTTGAAGACGAGAAGTTTGCTGCTACATTGCACAAGTTTGATTATTTATTACCAGACGGAGTTGGCTTGGTTTGGCTGAGCCAAACCAAGCCAAATATTCAGACGATTAAACATAAAATTGCCGGTGTTGATCTAGTATCAGAGTTGCTACGTTTATCATCGGCCAATTCTTGGCCGGTGTTAATTATTGGTGGAAAAAATTATGCAGGTAAAACTGTGAAGTTAGAAAAAACAAGCGGCGAACAAGAATTAAGTTTAAAAATCATAGAGGCAGCAGAAAAAAAGATTGTTTCAGCTCAGAGCCTCAAAGGATCAATCGCGTGGCTGGAAGGTTATCAAAATTTTGTCCAGCCAAAACCGGCTGAAGAGTTACGTATCCGAGAAGTAGTTCAGCAATTCCAACCAAAGCTGGTTTTTGTCGCCCTGGGTGCCCCCAGGCAAGAGATCTGGATTGAGGCGAATCGTTTATGGTTAGAGCAAGCAGGGGTAAAATTAGTAATGGCGGTGGGGGGTACGTTCGACATGCTGACTGGCGCGCTGCCACGCGCGCCAAAATTTGTTCGTCAGTTGGGGCTTGAGTGGCTGTGGCGCTTGATTCAGCAACCTGGGCGAATCAAGCGCCAACTGCGATTAATTAAGTTTGTCTGGCTCAGCCTGTTCGGCTGAGCCCAATTGACCAGAATCATCTACATCTTCAAATTTTTGTCCGAAAAGAAAAACTAGAATATATGCCCGATAAAACGGAAGTTGATCAGCAACAATTCTTCGTGCTCCGTCAATAGAGCCGGCGAATGCAATTAAAGTGGCAATCCACATACTGAGTTCATGAAGAGGTATTTTTTCTAAAATTTCGATTAGTGGTTGAACTACGGGAGGAAGGTTTTTGGAATTGAAGATTATTTCCAGATAGAGATAAGTTGCAATAGCGCCGATAACAAATTGTTTTTCAGGTGTGAGCTTTCGATAAATAAAATCGAATTTTTTTAACCACTCGACCTATGGCTTGATCGATTCTGATTCATTTTCGTGAGTTTCGTTATTTGCCACAACTCGATTATATCAATAGAGAAGTGTTACTCGTTTTCTTCTGGAGAAACACCAAGGAGCCAGAGTACGGCTTCTTTTTTGTAACGTCTGTCACCACGGGAGTTAATTCTAATGGCAGGCAGTTTGCCGCGCTTACCCCAGCGCTTGATCGTCAGTGGCGACACTCGGAGTAAATCTGCGACTTCGCGGACTGTAAGCAAGTCAGGTAGGTTATTAATATTCAGTTTGCTGGCGTCAGCAGCGCGACCAGTGCGGCGTTCTTGGTCCACTTTGTCTATGCTAGCGGTATCCATGATGGGATCGGTGTTCATATAATTTCCCTTTGTTCAGACTATATCTAATACTGGCTAAAAATGACTTAGCACTATCTAAGGTAGCAGACTAAGTGCAACTGGGTCAATAGTCAATTTGTGTTAAAATTATTGTCTGTAGCAAAAGGAGGAAAAAATGGCCAGAAGTGTGATCAAAACAGCGACATCGCCAGTTGAAGTAAAGACAAAATCTGGCGATTCAGTTTGGATTTGCCGTTGTGGTTTGACCAGCAACCCAGACGGGACATGTAGTGGTAACCATCGTAAGTTTAAGGTGGAGGAAGAAGAATCAGGTGAGATATATGCTTACGACGAGAAAGGTCAGCGACGCAAGGTGGCAGTGATTGACCTTGATGAAGACGACGACACTGGGTGCTCAGGCAGTTGCGCTGCTTGCGTCGGGTGCGGTGGAGTAAGCGACGAAGATTAATTTACCAGACTAGACCAATGCTTACATTTGAACAGCTATTTTCAGTTAAGTTGGCTAATCGTGCTTTGTTAGTGTTGGGAGTAGTTTTCATAGTATTGACTTTTTTTATCGCACTTGACCCAGCTTACTATGCCCAATTTGGCTATCTTGGTGTGTTTTTATTTAATCTTTTTGGTCCTGGAACAATATTAGTGCCGTTGATGGCAGACCATTTTAATTTAGGTTTGCTTGCTTTAATTTCTGCTTTCGGCATGTCTGCGAACGATTCAATTGTTTATTTAATTGGGCGAACGGGACAAGCTGTGGTTTTACCTGGGAAAAAGTCTAGTTGGGCGCGCCAGTTGGTGGCGCGCCATGGTCGCCTTGGTCTCTTTGCTATTTCTCTCGTACCTTTCCCGCTCGATTTTGTCGGTGGGACTGTTGGTTATCTCGGTTTTTCTTACCGCTATTACTTGCTACCTACTTTCGCGGGAAAATTTTTACGCTTTTTAGCTTTAGGAATTGTGGCACGTTGGCTGATTTAACTAAAACACCAAGCATTTCACTTTTGGAGAAATTTTATTAGCCAGTTTTTGATCTTTGGTGCAGAGCGGAGCATTGAGATTTTGTGCTAGCGAGGCATACTCGCCATCATAGACTGAGATGTTGTGTGCAACACTTAGCTCAATTAGTTGATGAAGATCCATGTCGCTAATAATCTGCAAATGTAATTGGTCAAAATCATCGAGAAGTTTTTTGGCTAGTCCTAAGCTTACCCTATTTCGCACAATTGATGTTTTTAACCCGTTTACTACTTCATAAGTAATGATTTGAGGAGCAAACATTAATGCGCGCTTTGCAATGCATTCCTCAATCAAGACAACAACCCGATCATCGTGTTCGTCAGCCAGTAACCACGACATCACAATCGAAGCATCAATCACTAATTTAGTGTTTTCTGCCATGATTAATTAATTCTTTGAAATCAATCGGTCCAGTGAATTGGTGTTTGGTACGGAGTTTTTGAATTCTTTTCCACCATAAAGTGCGATCTCTAGTCAGAGAGTCTGTTTCGGTCTGGAATTTTTCCTCCAAATAGTCTCTGACCAGACTTCCCATAGTTACTTTCTTCGCTGTGGCCTTGTTTTTCAGCCACTCGAACATCTGGGGATCGAGCATGATATGGGTGCGTTTACTGAGTGCCATGTGCATATATTAACATATAACACGAATTTATTACACCAAGCGTAGCGTGACAATAAGTAAATAAATACAGGTATATAATTATCCGGCATGAATAAATCTAATTCTGGATTTTTTGCTCTGCTTTTAGCCGCATTTATTTATGCCACTTTTGGCATTTACATCAGGGTTCTCAACCAAGATCTGAGTGTGTATCAGCAGATATTTCTGCGCGGTTTGGTTGGGTTTGTTATTGCCAGTGGGATGATTTTCTTGTTTAAGAAAAGAATAAATTTTTCTGCTGTGTCCAAAAAAATCCTATTCGGCTATGCAGTGTTGTTACCCTTGACTGTGATCTTATTTACCCTTGCGGTTTTGACAACCAAGTTAGCCACTGTTCTTTTTGGTTTTTATGTAGGTATGTTGATTTCTTCTCTAGCTTTCGGAGTTTGGTTTTTTAAGGAAAAAGTTGATCTTTCGAAAAAAATTGCTTTTGGATTAGCTGTGATAGGTTTAGTGATTTACACTTACCCTCTCAACATGAGCAGTTTTAATCTGGGTTTAGGATTGTCTCTAATTGCGGGTGTAATGGATACGGTTTCAAACTCCTTGAGAAAGCAGTTGTCAAACAAAGTTGATCGATTTGGATTAGTTAGTTTGCAGTTATTGGGGATGGCGATTGTATCTCTGCCGTTTGTAATTTTTACCCTCAATGGAGCTATGCCGAGTATTTCTCCGGTCAGTTGGCTGGTGGCCATCTGGTTTGGGCTGATGCTGATGGTGGTTAATTACCTACTTTTGTACGGCTTTGCAAAATTTGATTTGAACTTAGGGACGATTGTGCTGTCCAGCGAGTTATTTTTTGTGGCAATCATCGGCATTTTGATATATAACGAAACTGTGACAATTACCGAGTGGGTGGGGGTAGGACTGATCATCCTAGCAATGGTGACAACGAGCGTGGATGTAAATAAATTTGTCAAAAAACTAAAATTTTCACTTAATTGAGGGATAAAATCGAGTTAAATAAAGTCAGCCCGCCTTCGTCCCGCCTCCGGCGGGACTTCGGAGGGCTGATGATTTTTCGAATTTGTATTTTTGCTTAACGCAAAGGTTAAGCAACTGCTCACAAATTAAAATTACTTGAGCTCGACGACACAGCCAGCTTCTTCCAAAGCCTTTTTGGCTGCTTCAGCGTCAACCTTTTTGGCGCCCTCAAGCACGGTTTTTGGTGCCGATTCAACAAAGGTTTTGGCGTCGCCCAAACCTAATTCAGGCTTGAGAGTGCGGACGGCCTTGATGGCGCCAATTTTGTTGGAGCCAGCATCTTTGAGGATGACATCAAACTCAGTTTGCTCTTCTGCTGGAGCTGCAGCTGCGCCAGCCGCAGGCATGGCGCCCATGGCCATCACTGGAGCTGCGGCACTAACGCCGAACTCGTCTTCCAGAGCTTTGACCAGCTCGGAAACTTCCAGAAGTGAGAGATCTTTGACGGCGGTGACGATTTTCTCGACTTTGGCCGAAAGAGTTTTTTTGTCTGTTTTGGTTTCTTCTGACATTTTTTCTCCTTTTTTAATTTTTACTAAGTTAATACTTGATTTAAATCGTGATTAATTTGCGGGTTTTTTGTCAGCAATTGCCTTGAGAGCGTACACTAAATTACGAGGTCCGGCAGTTAGTACCCCAAGAATGTTGCGCGTCGGTCCTTGTAAGACTGAGAGTAAATTGGCAACTAATTGTTGTTTATTGGGGAGTTTGCTCAGTTCGGTGACCTCACTGGCAGATAATACTTTGTCGGCAATTAAACCTTGTTTGATTTGAAGTTTGTCTTTGTCATCATGAAAGCCGACAACAGCTTTGATCGCAGCTACTTCATCTTCATAAGAAAAAACAATCGCGTTCATACCGTTAAGCGAATCACTGAGTTTGCCTTTACCAGCTGCAATATCTATCAGAGTGTTTTTGGTGACTAAGAATTCTCCGCCTGACTCTGTGATTGCACGACGCAATTGAACTTGATCATTTACTGTGGTTCCAGCGTAATCAACGATTACTGCCGACTTGGCTTTACCTAGTTTGTCTTTGATTAGCTCAACTTGTTGTTGATTGTGTTGATTTGGCATAATTTTAATCTTGATAATAATACTTTGGTCAATGTTTTTTTATTGGTGGGTTGGGGGCTAGACCCTGAATCAAGTTCAGGGTGACAGCCCCCAACCCAAACACTTCTCGAAGAAAAAAAGGAAAATAATTCTTATTTTTTCCTCGGCGCGGCTTATTTGGAGTGCACGCTGTCTTGGGACGATGAGGATTGTAGCACAACAGAACAAGTTTGTCATCTCAGATCAGGTGCGAGTTTGGAGTTTGGCTCATTAGATTAACTAAGAGAGGATGGTTTTGAAAATTATTTTTCAAAACAATTTGACAATCCGTTTGACCGACGTAACTTATCAGATGATAATGACAATTATAATGGCAAAACTTTCACAGCTAATGAAAACTTGGTGGTCGTTACTTTTATTGATAATCATGGTTTTATTTGTCGCCAGGACATTGTTTAGCAATAATTTAGCAGTTACCCATGATTTAGAAATCCACGCTGCTCGTACTGCCAATTATTATTTAGCATTAAAACAGGGACAAATTCCACCACGTTGGGCACCCAACTTAAACTATGGTTTTGGATATCCTACTTTTATTTTTTCTTATCACACTCCTTACCTAGTTGCATCAATTTTTTTTGTGATCACTAACTCGATAGAGTTAAGTGTTAATTTGTTTACGACATTGCTTGTTGTGCTTGCTGGGTTGGGAGTGTATTTTTTGGTTTACGTATCGACACAGAATCGATTCCAATCTTTTGTTCTTGCTCTATCATATATTTCGGCACCGTATTTTTTGTTGAATATTTTTGTCCGTGGAGCAGTGGGGGAGATAGCTTTTTTAGGTCTGTTACCTTGGGTAATGTTATTGCTAAGAGTGAGAAAACAAGTCAAAACCTGGTGGTATATATTTCTATTTCCCATTTTTTTAGTTGCCTGGCTTCTTTCACATCAAGTTTTGGTCATGATTACGCTACCAATTTTGTTGGGTTGGGTTGTGATTGAAGAATTAAATTTGAGTAAAAAGCAACAAAGATTAGAAAAACATGAATTGAAGATGTTGTTAGTATTATTTGGAATTGTGTTTGCGATGGTGATTTGGTCGTGGCTACCAATGCTGCTTGAGAAAAATTTGATTGTGGCTAACCAACTAAATTATATGAAGACTTCGTATGATGAACAGTTTCCTGCGCTTGCTCGACTGATTTGGTCAAACTGGCAATACTCTGGATTGGTCGATCGATCGGAAAACGGTCAATTTACCCAAATGGTTGGTGTTTTTCAGTGGCTGATATTTGGCATTTCGGCCTTTTTCCTTTTAAGCAAATGGATGGTAAAAAAGAGCGAAATAAATCTGAAGTTAATCTATTGGCTGCTGATCTTTATCATTTCTTTATTGCTAATGCTCGATCTTTCGCTGCCAATATGGAAATTATTGGCGCCACTGCAGAATTTACAATTACCATGGAGATTGCTATTTATTCCGGTTTTAGCGAGCACCATGATGTTAATTGAGCTTTTTCCTGTTTTGAAAAACAAGGTTCAATATCTGTTATCGATCGTCATCGTAATTTGGTATTTATATGTCGCAGCGTTTTGGGCAAGGCCGGTGGCCACGTTTCACAAGCCGATTGAGCAATGGCTTGAGTACCATTTGTCTGGTGATTCTTTTGGTGAGCTGCGACCAATCTGGTTTGAGTTAGGAGAAAACTTGCGTGATTTCAAACAACTGTATTTTTTGGACAATCAACAAAATTTAACTCAAATTGAGCCAATCAATCTAACTTGGACGGGGACGCACATGAGTTACAATCTCGATCCAGTGGTTGAGGGTCGAGTAATTCAGAAGACACTGTATTATCCTGGTTGGCGGGTAATAATTAACGATCTTCCAGTTGAGATTGATTATCAACTCAATGATTGGAGTGGCAGGATTACTTATACAGTTGCAAATGGCCCCCAAAAGGTAGAGGTTGTCTTTTCTGATCGAGGCACTTCTCGGGAATTTTTGAACTATATTGGTATATTTGGGATAGGTATCTGGTTGTTGGTTCTATTCAAAAGTATTTATCCGAAATCTCGTAAGTTGCATTACACGATGTGATATTCGGGGTGTGTTATAAAAGATAGAGTATTCAAATATTACTTTTTTGATTAAGGAGGTTAAGATGAAAAATCTATTGATTTCTCTAAGCCTAGTTTTAGTTAGCGCAACGTTATTAACAGGTTGTATTGGTGGAAAACAACCAGAGCCTAGTTCTAATTCGGAAACACCGGTTAATGAGTCTGGTATGGGCAATGACCAAGTGGGTCAAGATCTACCCAAACAAAATTTAATTGAAGTTGCATCTGTATCAGGTAGTTTCAATACTTTATTAGCCGCGGTTGAGAAAGCTGGTTTGTCTGAAGAATTGGCGAAAGAAGAATTTACAGTTTTTGCGCCGACGGACGCGGCTTTTGCGCAACTTCCAGAAGGTGCTTTGGAAGAGCTTTTGGCTGATTCAGAAAAATTAATCAGTGTGCTTAAGTACCATTTGCTTCCTGGTAAGGCAATGGCAAACGAGCTAAATTTACTAACAGCCGCTACAACTATCAACGGTCAAGAAGTAAAGATCACGGCAGATGATCTTGGATTAAAAGTTAACAATGCCAACGTTGTTCAGGTTGACGTGATGGCCAGCAATGGAGTAATTCACGTAATTGACAGTGTGCTGTTACCTAATTGAAGTTGAAAGCAAGTGTCGTTGATGTTTTAATTTTATTAATTCTGGCAGCGCGATCGCAAGTAGGACGATCGCGCTCCCAATCATCATCACTTCTGTTAATTTATCCGCAAATAGGAATGTTCCATAGACTCCGGCCAACACCACTTCGGAAAGTCCAATCAATGCGCCAACGGATGGTTCTAGATATCTAAACCCTGCAACCACAGCCAGGTTGGCAAAAAGAAGGCTAAGTGCGTAGCCGATTGCTGGTAGCCAAACCGCAAAATTCGAAATCGCAGGTAAGTTTTCGCCAAAAATTTTGCTAAGGATTAAATTAGTAGGTAACATTAATACCAAATAACTCATGATAATTTGTAATTCACTGTAGTTAGAGCTAAGTTTTTTACTGAAAACCACCGCCGTGGCACCCATTGCCCCGGCAATGAAACTTGCTAGTATGGGCAATATTAAGATTGAGTTAACATCCCTGCCAAACATCACCATCAGGCCTAACAGTGCCAGACCCAGCGAAATTAACTTGATTTTTGTCAGTTTTTCTTTGAAAAAAAGTGTACCGATGATGTATCCGCCCAACGTCAGGCCAGAATAAAAAAGCAGTGTTGCCAGCCCCACTGGTAAATGGGCAAATGCGTAGTAATAAGGGGCTTGATTAAGTGCGCCCATTGAGCCAATTAAGAAAAACCAGCGCCAATCAGCCTTTTTAATTGATTTAAACTGTTTGGTTAAGGCGCCAACGATGATTAAAATTGGTAATAAAAACGCCGCTCGTGTCCAAGCTTGGGAAAATTCACCCAAGCTTGTTTGCATCAGTCGCGACCAAGCCCCATACGAAGCAAAGAACACTGCGGATAGAGTAATCAAACTAGTCCCACGCCAACGGTTGTCCTTATTTATCATGATAATATTATCTCTTTCAGCTATGTTATACTGCAAATTGATGTCCGATCAAACAGACAGACTAACAAATCTGGTAATGCCGTATGGACTGTCTGATGAAGAAGTCAAAGTTTATCTTTATCTTCTCACCCATGGATATGTTACTGCCCTGGAGTTGAGTCGCCAATTACACTTAGGTCGGACCAAAGTTTACCGCTTATTGGACCTACTCAAAAACAAAGAGTTGGTTGAGATCAAGCTGGATGAACGAGGTATGAAGTTTGGGGCAACGCACCCACGCAAGCTGGAACAATTGGTGGGGCAAAAGCAGGCGCAGGTAACTGCTTTGAGTCAAGCTTTGCCCAGTCTGGTTAGTGAGCTCACCGCGCTTTTGCCCCACAAAGATCAATCTTCCAAAGTGCTTTACTACGAAGGTCTATCTGGTTTGGAGCAAGTTAGTTTTAACACCACCCGTGCTGAAAAATTACTGCGGGTGTTTGAGATGAGTCACATGTCCGAATTTTTATCAAATCAGTTTGCCGAAGACATTCGCCACCGCTTTGTGGCCAACCAAATTTTAACCCGCGACATCACCAACCAAAAAGAATTTGGGGAGTACACCCAAGTTTATGAAATGGTAGAAAAGTACTCGGAGTATCGTCATCTTGATCCCAAAAAGCTGAAAATTGGATTCGAGGTCTTAATCTACAATGATGTATACGCGACTTATACTTACGATTCTGAAGAGATTTTTTGTGTAGAAATATACAATTCTCAATTGGCCGAAATGCAAAAACAACTATTTGATTACGTTTGGGAGCAGTCGCAGGTGATGAAGTATACTTCTCGTGGTGGTGCGGCAAAAATTGATTAAATAAGCAATTTAAACGCAAAACATCCTTGAATAAGTCGCGATACATATTGCACTTTTGAAAGGTGTGATATGGTCTCAGAT
>DAOOPX010000002.1:0-28659 GCA_035388465.1 Candidatus Woesebacteria bacterium | reverse complement strand
TGAAATGGCTGTGAAGATGCGGCCTACTGGCGGCAGGACAAAAAGACCCCGTAGAGCTTTACTACAACTTGGCACTGATGGTGCGTACGGAATTGTTTAGTATAGGTGGGACTCTTCGCCCTTGTGGCGTAGAGAACAGTGAAATACCACTCGTTTTGTACACATTATCTTACCTGACCCTGATGCATACTCAGGGAGAGACACTGTCTGGTGGGTAGTTTGACTGGGGAGGTTGTTTGCTAAAGAGTAACGCAAACGCGCAATGGTACCCTTAACGCGGATGGAAATCGCGTTGGAAGTGCAATAGCATATGGGTGCTTAACTGTGAGGCATACAAGCCGAGCAGAAGCGAAAGCTGGTTATAGTGATCCTCGTGCGTTTTGTGGAAGACGCCGGGCTTATCGGATAAAAGCTACCTCGGGGATAACAGAGTCATCGCACCTAAGCGTCCCTAGCGTCGGTGCGGTTTGCTACCTCGATGTCGGCTCATCGCATCCTGGAGCTGAAGAAGGTTCCAAGGGTTAGTCTGTTCGCCTATTAAAGCGGTACGCGAGCTGGGTTCAGACCGTCGTGAGACAGGTCGGCCTCTATCCGCCGTCAGCGTTCGATGATTGAGGGAATTTGCCCCTAGTACGAGAGGATCGGGGTGAGGAAATCCCTAGTGTTCCTGTTGTCCCTATCAAGGGCAGTGCAGGGTAGCTACATTTCTGTTGGATAATCGCTGAAAGCATCTAAGCGAGAAGCCACTCCCAAGATTAGTCATCGCAACCCTGAATTTATTTCAGGGTTAGTAGACACGTAGGAGACCACTACGTTTCTTCTTTCCTTCGGGAGAGAAGAATATAGGTTGCCGGTGTAAGTCCCGTAAGGGATTAAGCCAAGCAATACTAAAAGTCGATTGAACATTTTTAACGTCAAGTCCAGTTAGGAAAAAATTTATGCCGCGAAACTTGTGCAGAATACTCTTCACCTTTTAGCGTATTCGCTCTACGGAGCCCCGCCGACGGCGGGGCGAAGTAAAGCGTTACGACTAAGCGCTGAGTTCTGGTCTCTGGAGCGGGGTGGTCCCAACTCTTCCCTTCCCGAACAGAGTCTTGAAACGCCCCAGCGCCGACAATACTTATAGGAGCAATTCTTTAGGGACGATAGGTCGAGGCCAGAACTCAGCGCTTTTTTAATTAAAACCCATACTCTTCAAACTTGTTTTCCAACGGATTTCCCTGGCAGTAGTAGGCTTTTATTTTTCCAGTATCAAAAATAAAAGCCGAGTAAGTGCAACACTCTTCCTCTTCTTTGGTGGTGCAAATAGCAGTGTGTTTTTCGGCATTTTTTCTGTCTCTTAAAAGGTTTTTAAAATCTTCTAAACTATTTGCAGTGGTGATTAACTCACTAGCTCTATCAAAATGATCTTTTGACCACTGCTCAAAATTTGGATCAGTATCAAAACTCAAATTTCGATTAGGTAACTTGATAAAATGATTGGTTTTTACCATTGGTTCGGTAATCTTTTCCACAAAGTATTGTTCTGGAACTGCCTCAATCCCAAAACACTCATTTTGGTCAGCGACGAACATATTTCCCCCAATTCTGGGATTGAATCCTTTAATAATTTCAACTGCTTCGTGAGCAGTTGCCGCTTCCAGAATTAAACGCACGTATGGTCTGCGAATGTAGCTGATTTGGTTTTCTGCCACGCCCACAAATGTGGAAATATATGCCACTCCTTTTTCATTGATTCCTCCGTAATAGCCATCTTCGCGGAGATTGGGATTTTGTATGATTAGTTTTTGGAACTTGTCAGTTTTTGAGTTGAAAAGTTTGAGCTCATCGTCCCATCTCATCCAAGGTACAGGATCTCTGGTTTTAAGCAAAAACCAAGTATTACCGAGTTTTTTCGCTGCGGTGGTGCACATGATTTAAATTGTAGCATGCGTTACGACGAACGATCTTTGTCCCTTTTAGTATATTTTTTCTTTACACTTGGTCTCAATAATTTAACGCAACGGATAGAATATCCGGATGCAACAAAAATATAGACGACTTAACGAATGGGAGCGTGAAGAAATCAGCCTTTGTTTAGCACAAACAACGAGCTTTGCCCTGATCGCACGAAAGTTGGGGCGGGAAACCAGCACCATCTCCAGAGAACTACGGCGAAACAGTGTCAAAACTGGGTATCGACCAATATCTGCTCATCGGATGAGTCAGAGAACTGCTGCTTCAAGACGTGCAGGAAAAAGAAAACTCATATTACAACAGGAACTACAACACTATGTGCTCGAGAAACTTAAACTGAAATGGTCTCCAGATGAGATTAGTGATCGTCTCAGGGTAGAATATCCTTTAGATATGACCATGAGAATCTCTGCAGAAGCAATTTACCAATTCATTTACGTGTTACCAAAAGGAGAACTGAAAAAAGCTTTGCTTAAGTCACTACGACAGGAGCGAGCGCATAGGAGAAAACAAGAACGAAGTAAGGATGCAAAAAACCGTGGAAAAATCAGTGAAATGATTTCTATAGAAGAGCGACCTGCAGATGTCGAAGATCGCAGTGTACCCGGACACTGGGAAGGAGACTTAATTTTAGGCAAATACAAAACAAGTGCGCTGGCTACTCTAGTAGAAAGAACCACGCGCTACACCATATTAGTACCGCTGACAGCCAAAGATGCTGGTAGTGTCAGAGAGGCCCTAGCTAGAGAGTTTAAACAATTGCCGAAGGAGTTAGCTTTGAGTCTCACCTACGACCAAGGAAAAGAAATAAGTCAACACAAACAATTCACCGTAGACACCAATATTCAGGTATACTTTGCCCATCCCTCATCACCTTGGGAACGAGGAACAAATGAAAATACTAACGGACTGATTCGACAGTATTTTCCTAAAGGAACTGACTTCACCACAGTCAGCGCTGAGGAGATCAAGCATGTTGAACGAGAGCTCAATGATAGACCAAGAAAGGTGCTTGGATACTTAAAACCAATAGAAGTTATACAAAAAATCGTTGCGTTAAATTATTGAGACCAAGTGTAAAGAAAATTAGAGTCAAAATTGGGTGGGTGCAGTAGCATTGTTCTTTACGGTACTTTTTCTATTTATATAAATCTGTATATACGAATTTATATAAAGAAAAATCGGGTCAAAACGTGGAGAGCAACTCTTTTTCAACAAACGGAGGAGAAATATTTAGAGATTTTATAGGTATCTTTTATTTTTCAAACTGAAACGAATTGAGGATTTGTTTGACAGTTTCCAGATATCCTTGGTTGGTTGGATCAACGGTGCTATCTACAATCTCCACCACCCATTCTTTACTTGGTGATTGGAGATAAATATTCTTAAATGTGCCCATTCCTTGAACGACAAAATAGTAACCCTGATAGTTGTTATACGAAATTTTTGTTCTAGGGATAGCAATCTCTCCATTTTCTTGAAACATGACTATTTGTTGATCAACATACTCTTCTAAAGCTAGCCCTTCAATTTTAAACGGCAGTGAAAAATTGAGCGAGATACCGTCGTAAAACTCGGTGTTAGCATTTTGAGTTGGTCCCCAAAAGGAGAGCTGAACGACATTTTCTTCTGTTAGCTCAACGTAAGATGGGTAGCGGAAAGAGTAGCCAACTTGTGCGCTTGAGTAAGTTTTCCATTCAGGGGGTTTAGTCAAGTTGTTTTCAACGACTTGGGTAGGGAGAGGATCTGTGGTAAAGCCTGGGTTGGAGGTCGTTTCGGGGGGTTCACTCAATGGGGTGGTGATTGGTGTTATCGTAGGATACTGATTCTCAGATTGAGAATTATCAATGATCTTAATTTTCTCATAGTATTGATAGGCAAAGAAGAGAAATATGCAAAAAACTGCCACAAACAAACCAACGATAATTAATAGAAACGATTTTGACCGAGAGTTAGTAGACAGCTGATTGCCCGCACCTAATGGATTTTGAACAGTTGGTAACTGATCGATTGGTGATGGGGTAAGTGTGGAGTTTTGGTCTAAAGCTTGTTGTTCATCAAACATGATTTTGTTTGCAACCATTGACTTACTCTCGCTCAATTTCTTTCGCCACCCAGAATGACCAGCCGCCAGCAAGGAGGAAAAACAGACCACCGAAAATCAGAGTCAGAGTAGTGTTGATTACTCCAGATTTGGGTAGTGCGCTGGCGGAGCCAGCGCTCGATGTAGCTATGCCACCCTTGGTGCTTGAACTCGAATCAGTTGCATTAGCAGACTGAGAAGCGGTCAGTGTCACAGTTGGAGTAATTGAGATCGATACTGTGGGAGTAACTGTACTTGAGTTTGCTTCTCCATCTGAACCAGTTGGAATAGGAGTAGGACTTGGTGTTGTGCCATATGGATACTCAGTACCATAGGCTGATGATGTGGGTGATGGGTATGCCTGAGCAAGTTGTGTATCTGCTGGAGCAAATACGGTGAAAGTATGAGTTTTTGTTACCAACTCGTTGGTGTCAGGATCGATATACGAGTACTCGATCACGTGCTCTCCAGGTTCGAGCTGCTTATTAAGTTGAGCAAGATTCAACTCAAACTCACCGTCACTATTGGAAGTGAGGGTTGTTTCAACTTGAGAATCAGAATGAATTTTGATGGTGATACTGACATTGGCTGGGGCAGAACCGACGATAGTGGGTTGTTGAGTGCTAACTTCTTGGTGACCCTCCTGATTCAGATCAATTACCTGTTCAGCGTCATTTATCTCAATTGACTGGGAATTAGCTAACAATTCAGATAATGCCCCTGCCTCAACTACTTGAGTTGGTGCGAGAGTGATTGAGCTTGATGCACTCGGTGAGGGAGTTAGGGTCAGGGTTGCAGATTGTGAGGTTGCTGGAGCTGGAGAAATTGAAGAAGTAGCGATGGTTGCTGTTGGCGTGGGATCTGCGTTCAGTTTACCCGATTCAGTACTGTTACTACCCTGAGATATGCCTTGAGTTTGACCAAGAACTATTTTGAATCCGGACTCGAACTCACCTACAGTGGTTTGTAACGAGCTACTGAGATTGAGCGGGTGACCCTGAATCAGAAAGCCAAGCTCGGAGTCATCGGTGACTATGGCGTACTGCGATCCATCTTTCAACCTGGCATTTGATAAAGGAATGGCCCAACTTCCAGAATCTTGGACTAATTGTGACATCTCTCCTGCTTGATCTAGTTGAACATACACAATACTACCTTTGGCTGGGGCCCCGTTTTGATCAACTACAGAGCCGTAGATGGTTCTGGCATTTGGAGCGTTCGTACTTCTTTTGGTAGTTTTGACCATAAATTTTTCACCGTTGTTATCAAAAAGAGCGCCTTTGCCAGTGCCTACCAAAAAATAATACTCTGTTTCAGGATCAAGCCCAGTTAGGGTAACGTGATGAAGTGGGTACTCGCCAACACTTCCTTGAAGCTGGTCTCGGTCGTCACTGGCTTGCATATCGGTTTTGGTAGTTTGTCCACCTTTGCCAGAACTATCTATTTTGATAAAAGCGCTAGTAGCTGTTTGAGTAGCAAACGAGACTGAGAAGCTTCTTTCGGTTACATTGGTGATTTTGACATTTTGTGGGGTTGTTTCTTCCGTGGCTCGGGGAAGAAACAACCCCGTTCCTTGCTCAAAGATGAAGATGCCAGCGATCAAGCCAATGACAAGTACTCCGACACCCAGGAGTGTGGGAAAACGCATATTTAGGATTGAACGATTTTGATTAAGATTGTTCATAACAACAACACAGAACACCACAAAAACAACACAGCTACTACTTTAGAGAAAAAACTCCTAAATCGCAATGCGAATAAATACCGAAGATATTTATTTTTCAATTACCTGCAATCTTTTTTCTCGAGAGTCTAGGTCATACTCAAAAACTCGTACTTTAAAATTTATTAACTCTTCAACTGTAAAATATTTCTTTTCTGACATCTTAGCGAGAACTTCAGTATTAAAGTAAGGTTTTAAAGGTTTGGTAGCTGCTTGAACTTTTTTTTCAACACTCGACTCAAGTTGGGTAGCAAAAATGACAATCATAGTCCAGATGAAAATACTCAAAGATAGCAAGCTCAACACAATTAAGGCGTATTTTTTTCCCCTGAGTGCTAGTAGTGCTTTAGTATAATTTTGCATTAGTAATAATAAGGTGAGTTAATAGTCATTGTAGCCGAAAGACTTTCTGCCGTTTGTTTTTGTTTTCTAATCGAGAAAGTGATTGAGTTAATAACTAAAACTCGTCGATTATCGATTAAGCTGCCGACAAAATTCTTGATCGAAACATAATCTCCTTCTACTGTCAAACTAAGTGGTTGATTATAAACTTCAAGCTTAGCTTTATCTTTAAATTCAGGAAATGAAGGTAAAGAAAGACTGGTTAGTACCACGTCATTTTCGTAGGCAAGTCGTTCGATTGTTTTGACATCTGTCAATGAGTTATCTGCAGAAGGAAAGGCGGAGTCTAATAGCGAAAGCTTATCTTCCCATGCATAATACTCGTTTTGCGCTGTATTTAGGGAAATAATTTTTTGTTCCAATTTTTCAACAACTTCTTCTTTTTCTGTGATTTCTTTTGATAACTTACCCATGGTAGTAAGTGTGGGTTTGATCGCGAAAAAAGTTAGTGATAAAACCAACACAATCGTCAGGATTAGCTCGAGAGATACACTTGCTACTGGATTTCGGTAGTACTCAGATAGAAAGTTTGTAAATTTTTTATCGTTCATAATTTTTTATTTGGTTGTAGAGGCTTGAAACTGGAAAATATAACCAGTTCCTTCTGGGTTAACAGTGATTTTCCCCACAGACACATTGGCAAAATTGGGTGAAAGCTGCAAATTATTAATTAAATTATTGAATGCTGCTTGGGTTAAGGATTGACCAGATACTACAACTCGGTCTTTTGTGATAGATAATTTTTCCACTGAAACGTCGGCTGGAGTAATCGATGACAGCAAGGCAAATGTGTCAATCAAATTTTGTTGTTTGGTCAGTTCTTCATACTGATCCAATTTGTTTTGAATTAGTACAAACCTTTGCTCAAAATCTCCGTAAGAATCAATTACACTCATCTTTTGAAAAATTGTTCGATTTAGATCAGTAATTTTTCTGTCTAGAGTAAATCTAGTGGCAAAACTGACAATTACCACCAGTTCGGTGAAAATAACCAAGTAACGCCCCACAGATAGAATCCACCTCAGAGCCCTTCCATTAATCGTTTGGAAAAACGGATCCTCAGGCAACAAATTAATATTGATATCTTTGGTTTTGGCAGGCATGCGATTGAATACGATTGTAGCTCAAATCGCAGCTAGAACTCAATACCTAGTTAAACTATGCCGTCGTCCTGAGTGGTTTCAATCATCACTTCTGGAGTCCTTGTGAGTGACTTGCGCCAAGAACCGATCGATTGAAGCACTTTCCGCACTATCTGTAATTCATGAATATTGAGTAAATAAGCCAGATATAGATAAACCAATAAGCCAATGGTGCTGGTAACTACTGTCAGACCAATTAGTTCAATAGTGCGCGAAGTTTCAAACACAAGCTCGTCAAGGACTTTGAATGGCAGATAAAGAAATACTGACATCAAAAATGCGGCCACAAGCATCTTGGCTTGTGGCACAAATAAATTTTTCGTAGTAAAGTTGCCGATTTTTCTCTCAAGAAAAATCACGAAAAGACTCAATTCAAGCACAGCAGTTAGTGAAATAATTGTTGCAATTCCGTTTATTCCTAGAGAGGAGAATTTAATAATTACGAAACAACCTACCAAGTAAAAAAATGTGGTGAGTAGCGCGATCAAAAATGGAGTTTTGGTGTCTTTAAGGGCATGAAAAGCCCTGATCATTAGTTGTACTAGACATTGAGCAACAATTGAGAGGGCGACAATGGCGACTGCTTTGCCAGTCGCCACAGTTGTTTCCCACGGCAGGTTATGGGCACCAAAAACCAACCTGACAACTGGAATACGGAGTATCAAGAGCAGCACAGATGCGGGAAAAGCAAAAAAAGCAATTTGGTGAAGTGAGGTTGTCAACAATGAAGTAAACTTTTCTAAATCTTTCTCTCTAGTTTTTTCCGATAAAAATGCCAACGAGGCTTGGCCAATAGGTACCCCAAACAATCTGATAGGGATGGTCATTAATCTCATAGCCAGGCGAATAATAAAAAAGCTGAGATTACCTAGCGAGGTGGCAAAAAATCCCAAAGACAGGTTTTGAATTTCGCTAACGGCGAAAGTTGCTACTCTGGGCGGCATCATTGCCAACAATTTTTTGACACTGTTGATTTTCAGATCAATTATCAAACGATGGCGATAGCCGATTTTGTTAATAGCCGGCAGTTGTACCCCCATATGAATCACTGCTCCAAGCACTACGCCCACTCCAGCGGAGTAAATTCCTAATCTCTCGTAGAGTAAAACAACTCCCAGCATGATTCCCAAGTTGTAGAGAATGGGGGCAACTGCCGGTAGGACGAATCTTTGATAAGACTGAAGCATTCCGGAAAAAAAGTTAGAGATGGCAAAAAACAATTGAGCCACTAGCATTATTCGAGTCAAGTTGACGATGATGGTAATTTGCTCAGGTGTAATAGCGTTACCAGTCCGCCATAAAGTAATCGGGTAAGCTAACCAATAAGTGATTGCACTAATCACAATAAATGCTAATAAAATTAAGTTCATTACACTCGAAGTCATAGCAAAAGCTGAGAGCTCGGACCTACCTTTTTCGTCGGTAAAGATAGGAATGAAGGCTGCCGAAAGAGCACCAAGAACAAGCAACTGAAACAGTGCGTCTGGGATTTGAAAAGCGATTTGAAAGGCTTCTAAGGCTTGTTGAGAAGCAACTTCATCAAAAAAATAGGTAATCAGCAATCTTTCTCTAACTAATCCAATTAGAGAAGAGAGCACATTTGCTGCGGTAATGACAAACGCAGCCGACAGAATACTAGTTTGTTGTTTTTCCAACCAGGAGTTGTTAAGCAAAATCTTAGGTAGAGTAAAATGAGGTAGCATGGTATAATCCAACTTCTTTAGAGCACTCGATAAATCTTTAAAAAAGTAAGGATATTGTATTCTACAAAGGAAAAAATTGTTATGCCAATTCTAGCTAACGCCAAAAAAGCTTTAAGATCTACTCAGCGTAAAACAAAGTACAATAACTTGGTTTCAGCTCGAATGCGCAGTAGTCTGAAGAAAATTGTGACACAGCCCACTGCCGATAACTTGAGTGAAGTTTTTTCGGATGTGGATAAAGCACTCAAACGTAATTTAGTTCATCGCAACAAAGCAGCCAGAATTAAATCTAGGGCGAGTAAGCTTCTGCATCTCGCCAAATAAGTGTGAACAAAGTTCGCAACTTCTCTATCATTGCTCATATTGATCACGGTAAGACAACTTTGACCGATCGGCTGTTGCAATTGACGAAAACATTGACCCCAGCAATGGCCAAGCAGGAGCGAGTGATGGATAGCAATCCCATCGAGCAAGAACGGGGTATTACCATTAAGTTGGCGCCGGTGAGAATGAAGTACGTCTCGACCAGTGATGGTCAAGAGTACTTACTACACTTAATCGACACTCCCGGACATGTTGATTTTAGCTATGAGGTGAGTCGAGCTCTAACCGCTTGCGAGGGAGTAGTGCTAGTGGTCGATGCTACTCAGGGAGTACAAGCTCAAACTTTATCTCATTATTACCAGGCACAAAAACTAAATTTAGCTGTGATTCCAGTGATAAATAAAATTGATTATCCGACAGCGGATATTGAAAAAACCAGCTTAGAATTGATGGAGCTTTGTCATGTAACTGAAGATAAAATAATTGCCGTATCCGCCAAAACCGGAGAAAATGTTCCGAGATTGCTTGAAGAGATTGTCCAGAAAATTCCTCCTCCTAGTGGCGATGTAGGAGGTGCGCCTCGGGGACTGATGATTACTTCTTATTACCACTCGCACCAGGGGGCGATCGCCCTGGTGCGAGTGGTAGATGGTGAGTTTCGCGCCAGGCAGACCGTCCGTCTGCTTGGCGCGAAATCCGAGTTCGTAGCTCCCGAAGTTGGTTATTTTTCTCCAGAGATGGTACCAACCGAAGTGCTTAAGACTGGTGAAGTTGGCTACATTGCCACTGGTCTCAAAGATGTGCGCAAACTGACAGTAGGAGATACTTTGACCACTGCCAAGGTAAATCAAGACGTTCAACCTTTGTCTGGATATCAGCCACCCAAGCCATTCGTCTTTTTAGAGATTTATCCAGTTGATTCGGCCGATTTTCCCAATTTGAAGGAAGCTATCTACAAATTAGTGTTGCGCGATGCCGCTTTGACCTACACACCAACTCAATCTCAGGCATTGGGAAGTGGTTTTCAGATGGGTTTTTTGGGCTTACTTCACGCTGAAGTGGTTCTGGAAAGACTGGATCGTGAATTTGACTTAAGCATTATTGCCACCACACCTACGGTAGAGTACCGGGTTTTTCTGAAAAATGGTCAAACTGAGATCATTAGCAGCCCAGTGAAGCTGCCTGACCCAAGTCTAATCGATTATATTGAAGAGCCTTGGGTAGAGATTAGTATTTACACCCCACCGCAATTTTTCCACGACTGTATGACGCTAGTGCAGAAACATCGCGGTCAGTACAAGATGAGTCAAAATGTGGCAGAACAAACCAAGATAGTTTGTTCTCTACCGCTCGCTGAGCTGATCGTGCAGTTTCACGATCAGCTCAAGTCTGCTACTTCTGGATTTGCCTCGTTTGAGTACCAGATTGTTGGATATCAGCGAGCCGAGATCGTGCGAGTCGATATCCTCATCAATAAAGAACTGATTGAGGCTTTCAGTTTTATGTGTTTAGCTGAAGAGGTAGAGGCAAAAGGACGAATCCTGACCGAGAAACTCAAAGAACATTTACCACGGCAGATGTTTGCCATCGCCATCCAGGCTTGCGTGGGTGGGAAAGTGATTGCCAGGGAAGATCTCCAAGCTTACCGCAAAGACGTTACCGCCAAGCTCTATGGTGGTGACGTCACCAGAAGAAAAAAACTTTTGGCTAAACAAGCTAAGGGTAAAAAAAGGATGAAGCAGTTTGGTAAGATTAATGTTGATCAGGATCTATTTTTAAAAATTTTGCGTCAATAAATCAGTTAGTGTTGCGCAGTTTAGTGTTATAATCAACTCATTGTTATGCCAGAGATTTTTAGTGCTTCCGGTCAACCTAGCAAGCACGTTGCAGAAGAAAAAGTGGCTGAGTCAGTTCCCAAAGTTAAAGAAGTAATTAAGCATAAGTACAGCCTCAGCCAGCGTCATCTCGATCATCGACACATCGATGATTACTCGGAAGTGATGCGCCAGGAGCTTCCTGGCGCTAACCCCCTTGCTTCTTTTCTTCCCAAGCCCCTTCGTATTGGCTTCAGCACTCAAGCAGCAAATGAACACGTGATTCTCCTACTCCGACAACACCCTGTTACCCAGGTAGGTTGGGTGATTTTGGCTGTGGTGATTGCGTTTGCTCCGCTTTTTTTTGACAGCATCAGCTTTTTTGATTACTTCCCTTTGCGTTACCAGCTGGCCATTTATTTTGGCTGGTATCTGGGCTTGTTGGGTTTTATTTTTGAGTCTTTTCTCAAGTGGTTTTACAATGTCTATATTGTCACAGACGAGAGAATTATCGATATTGATTTTTTTAGTTTGACTTATCGTAATATTTCAGCGGCCAAGATTGATAATATTGAAGATACGACTGCAGCCACGGCCGGATTTCTTTCAGCTGTGTTTGATTACGGTAATGTCACTATCCAAACAGCGGCAGAAAAGCGCGAGTTTGAGTTTTTGGGTGTGCCCAGACCTTCCAAAGTGACCACGTTGATCAATGATTTAATTTTAGAAGAAGAGCGGGAAAAGATTGAAGGGAGGGTTAACTAATGTTGCCTACAGCCACCGTTTCAGCGGATCTATTTCTTAATGATCTAAATTTGCACAATACCTTTTTAATGATTGTGAAAGTGTTGTTTGTTTTGGGAATTTTACTCTACACGCTTTTTTCTGGGTTAATTTTGCGTCAGATTCAATTAATGAGCAACACAGTTCAAACTTCCTTTACTCCTGCACTCTGGGTTTTTGGTTTAATTCATTTTGGGCTAACATTCTTGGTTTTATTGTATCTAATAGCTCTTTGAATTCTTGCCAAATTTTCCGAGAGTCATACAGATAAATCTCTAAATCTGCCCACAGATAAATAGTTTGAAACAGATATGCAATTACTCAGAGCTCAGCTTAACCCAACTGGTTTTGGTTTGATTGGTCGACCACTACGAGGGAGTTGGTCGCATTTTGAATTAATTAAACACCCAAAGCAAGCTGGTGCAATTTTAATTGTGGTGTCTGGTGACCAAGCTAAGAACTTCGCTTATGAGTGTTTAGCTGAGATCAAAAACCATTTGCCATTGCAAGCTGAGGCGCTTTACCAAAAGCTTGAATCTCTGCTCAAAGAAGCTCAAAGCAATCAATATCAGCTGGAGTTTGGATTAATTCTGACTGAGGGCAGAAAGATTATTTTGGCCACCCAGGGTGTAGGAATTTATCTAGAACGAAGTGGAAAGAGAGGTAACTTACTCAAACCTCTAGACAAACTCCAGCTGATCAAAGGAGTCCGCCACCCGAATGATTTATGTTTTTTTTACACCCGAGGTGCAAAAAAAACCATCTTCCAACTTCATCAATTAGAAAATCCATGGAAAAAATCTTCAGTACAAACCAACTCGATTCTTCAATCCATTCATGATTCTGACGTGGCACTAGGAATATTTTCCTTTAATCAAGATTTAACTGAGACAGTGGCTGAAATTATGGGTGAACAAGGCTTAATTTCTGAAATTGATGACACTCAAGCTAAAGTTTTACCAACAACTAGTGTTGAGTCGCTCGTGAGCGAAGCTCAGCCAGCTTCGACCCAGTCTCAAAAAAATAAAGTGGGTCTGTATGCAATTACTAAAAAAGTTTCTACAGGCTTGGCTTTATTCTTGATCAAAATACTGGCTGTTTTCCCCAAATTAATTGGTTATTTTAAAAACATTCGTATTTCTAGACCAAAAGTCAGGAGTTTTTCTTGGTGGTTTGGGTCAAAACAAGTTTATCTTGATCAGAACTTGGCCAGAGCTTCTTTAAAAAAAATTAGCATTGTGTTTGCAGCGGTGAGTGTACTAGCTATCTCCCTTGGCATTATTCTTTTTCGTCAATATCAAATGCGGGTTAATGTTGATCAAGTATTGCAACCGCTCCGTGAAAAGTTACAGACTGCCTACGCAGTTAGTACTGATCAGCCGGTTTTAGCCAAGAAACAAGTTACTGATTTGACTAAAGATCTGCTCGTGTTGAAAGATGATTTGACTACCACTGAGTATGGGCAAGAGCAGTTTGACTCCTTTTACGCCACTTTAAATCAATATTTGGACTCGATTGCGGATAGAGAGCTGAAGCAGGTGCCAATTTTTGATGACTTGCGTACTTATGCCTCAACTTTTGTGGTGACTCATTTAGGTTTGGACGGACAGTCAGTAGTGTTTGCTGATGCTCAACAACAATTAATAATTTTCTATCAACTCCAAGAAAAAATCACCAAGTTGTTGTCTCTCGAATCTCCCATTGAGATCAAAGCCGTGGTAGCTGACGCCCTAGATTCTGCATTGATATTAGAAAAAGGGGTGACGAGCATTAAGTATGACCAAGATGCTGCTGAAATTACCAATGTGATTGCGGAGGGGGATTCGAATCAATCGGGGACACTGCTAGCAGGTTTTCAAACTAATTTATATGTTTTTAATCCTGATAGACGCAATATTTTTCGCTACGTTGAGGGGGGTAATGGGTACTCAAATCCGGTTGGCTGGTTTGCCCAGCCAGTTGGTTTTGACTTCAACAGCATCACCAGCATGATGGTTGACGGCGATGTGTGGTTGGGTACAAATCAGGGTGAAATTCTCAAGTTTTCGGGTGGGCGGCAGAGCGAGTTTGCATTAAGTGAATTTTCACAAGTATTTAACTCTACGTTACAGTTGGCCACTGCTCCTGACCACCCATACATTTACGCACTTGAATCGGCCCAAAATCGAGTCGTAGTTTTAGACAAACAAGGCAAGTTTGTTACCCAAACAGTCAGTCCACTGCTTGGAACCGCCACGCACTTGCTCTTTAGTCAGCCGCTGAATCTGCTGCTAGCAGTCAGCGGCTCGGTGTTATACCAGATCCCGCTTTAATTAACGCTAATTGCGTTGGCAAATCCGCGCAACTCGCGCGAGTTGCGCGGACGAGATGTTATACTAATCCCCAAATCATGACACCACAAATAATCACAAAGCACTTATCAGAAATCAACAAAATTGTTGAGCAAAACGACATAAATTATCTAGCGGTTTATGGGTCTTTTGCTCGCGGAGAAGAAACCCCCAATAGTGATCTAGATTTACTTGTTTCCTTTTCAAAATCTAAGGGTTTATTTGATTTTATAGGTATCCAGGATGAACTAAGCAGTGTTTTGAAAGTGAAAGTTGACCTAGTTACCAAAAATGGTTTAAGTAAATATATCAAGCCATACGTCGAAAACGACATCAAAATAATTTATGAAGAAAAGACCTGAGCCGTTTATCCATCACATTATCGATGCCGCCGCAGCAATTGAGGAGTATTTATCAGATTGTGATTTTGAACTTTTTGCTAAAACCAACATCGTTCAAGATGCTGTTTTAAGGAAAATTGGGGTGATTGGTGAAGCTTGCACTAATCTCGAAGAGGGATTTAAACAGTCTTATCCAAATATTCCATGGAAAAAAATATCTGGGATGCGTAATCGTTTGACCCATGAGTATTGGGATATAGACTTAGAAATTGTTTGGACAACCGCAACAGTTGATATTCCCAGTCTGAAACAACAACTGGTAGAGTTGCTTGAAAAGATTCCTAGTGTGATGTCAGAATCATGATTGACCAAAAAGCTGCCAAACTAATCGAGAATAATCCTGTGGCGTTTGCCACCGTCACTGGGGGGGGGTAGACCGAACGTTATTGGTGTGGCGTACGTTAAGGTTGTTTCAGATAATCAACTGGTGATTACCGATAATTACATGAGCCAAACTAAAGAAAATTTGGCCGAAAATCCTGAAGTGTGTTTAGCTGTTTGGGACAGCAAATGGAATGGAATAAAACTAGTGGGAACTGCAAAATATCACAGTTCAGGTAAATGGCGCAAGTTTGTCCAAGACATGCCAGTTAACCAAGGTTTTCCAGCAAAAGGGGCTATCGTTGTAACAGTGGAAAAAGTAATTAAACTTAGCTAACCTCATTTTTTTTCCAGTAACTAATATTTAATTATTAACCGGCACACTGTCGGCAGTTTTGAACATTGCAGAAAATAGTACAGCTTAGTTGTTATGTGCAAAAATTAAGTTTAGATGTTTATATAAATTCATATATACGAATTTATATAAGAAAAAAATGTGGGAAAAGGGGTTATTATCCAGAGGGTCAATCACTTCATTGTGGGGTGAATATAATGTTGGGATAACATAAGGCATATAATTTAGTCGCTTGGGTTTATAATTGTGGGTTATGAAAACAGTTGGGATAATTGGTGGACTTGGGCCGGAAACAACAGCCGAGTTTTACTTGGATATTGTTTTTTCGTGCCAGAAAAAGAATCAGGAGCATAGACCTGGAATAATTATTGCAAGCGTGCCATTGCCATACAATCTAGAGCAAGACGCAATAGAAAAAAATATTGGCATTGAAAGAATCGGTGAATTTTTGGTCAGAGAGGCACAGAGATTGGAAAAAGCTGGTGCTGATTTTATTGTTATGCCGTGTAACTCATTACATATATTTATTGAAGATATTCGCGCGGCGGTTGGCGTTCCAGTGTTAAGCATTGTTGAAGAGGCAGTTAAGTTTATGAAAACCGAGGGATTTACAAAAGTCGGGATTGTATCCACTTCTGCAACCATTAAAAATAAGTTATACGAAACAGCTTTTGCCCATTATGGAATTGAGTATCAGACACCAGATGATTTTCAACAAGCCAAGATGGGTAAAATCATTTTTAATTTAGTAAATGGCAGACAGGAGAATAAGGATCGAGAAGAGCTGGTAGAGATTATCGATGGTTTTACTAGGAAAAAAGTGGATTGTGTGGCTCTGGCTTGTACTGATCTGCAGTTGCTAATTCCTAAGCACCCCTCTTTGAAAATTTTTGACACGATGAAAATTTTGGCTGATGCTACGGTTAGAGAAATGCTAGGCTAATTTTTTTTCTTGAGATTGGTTTATAATTGCCTGATGAGTTTGGTGTTCAATAAACGAGCAAGACATGATTACACCATCGAAGATGAGTTGGTGGCTGGTGTGGTGTTGATGGGAGCAGAAGTGAAGAGTTTGCGGCTGGGACATGCTAGTTTGACTGGCAGTTTTGTCAAGATTGTTGGCGAGGAAGCGTTTTTGATTAACGCACAAATTTCACCTTATAAGTATGCGGATAATAGTGAGTATGATCCTAAAAGAACAAGAAAGTTGTTGTTGAAAAGGCGGGAGCTTGACCGCGTCGTCGGTCAAGCTCAACAAAAAGGTCGGAGCCTGGTAGCTCTAGAGTTTAAGTTGATCCACAACAGAATTAAGCTAGTAATTGGCATCGGTCGGGGTAAAAAACAGTATGAGCAACGAGAAACACTCAAGCGCCGAGCGCAATCTCGCGAGATTGCGCAACAAACTAAGGCTAGTTTGCGGGGATTCAATTAACTTTTTTTCCTTGGTGTGATATATTGGTGACAGTTAAAAATTTACAAAGGAGAACAGCATGCCCAAAGCTTATTTTTGGCCAGTTGCCCTGATCGTCATGGGCATCGTATTACTTGCCTCAAGATTGGAGATGATCCCAGCTGATTATGCGGACCTGTGGCCAGTTTTACTCTTGGTAGTTGGTTTAGGAGGTTTGCTCACTGCGGATCGAACTGAATGGTTATACACTCCAAAGAAAAGTTCGACCACAACCAAAGCAAAAACCAAAAAGAAAAAATAATTAATGTTTCAAATTGCGATTGATGGACCCGTAGCAGCAGGTAAGGGAACTGTTTCACGCCTTGTAGCTGAGCGGTTAGGTTTTCTGTATGTTGATACTGGCGCGATGTATCGCGCCACAGCTTTGTTGGGAGACCGCGCAGGAGTCAAATGGGATGACGAGCTGGAATTGGTGAAATTAATTAATGCGGCCAAAATCGAGATGCGGAATCCCACCAATGGCGAAAAAGACGGTCGGTTAACCACAATTTTACTTGATGGAGAAGATGTTTCTTGGCAGATTCGGACTGAAAAGATGGGTTGGGGTGCGTCTTCGGTGGCAGTTTTACCAGCCGTCAGAGAAGCGTTAGTAAAAAAACAGCAGCAAATTGCAGAAAGCCAAGATGTAGTTATGGAAGGACGTGACATCACCTATCGAGTTCTTCCAAAAGCAGATCTGAAGATTTTCCTTACCGCCAGTGATGCGGTTAGGGCAAAACGTAGGCAGCTGCAGCTGCAAACCAGAGGAAAAGACGTTGAATTCGAAGAAGTGTATGCTGAGTTAATTAAAAGAGATCAGCAGGACATGACTCGAGTTACTGATCCGCTGAAAATTATCCCCAAATCTTGGGTTTTGGACACCAGTGAGTTAAGTATCGAAGAGGCCGTAATTATGATAGTGGAAAAAGTCCAGCTGATGAGAGAGGAATCAAGTAATGAATCAGTCCAAAGATGAGATTTCCGATCTAGAACAAGCGGCGTTTGAGGCCAAACGCCGCGCCAATGAAATCGAAAAAGAAAAAATTATTCGGCAACACGAGCGCGAACAAAAGCGTTCGGAACGTGACGCCAAAAGAAAATCTGAGTTATTAGCCAAGCTGGTTGCTCCAGCGATTCTGCTAATCACGGTTTTGATTAGCTTGGTTCTTTATTTTTTAGGGAGAGATTGAAGATTTTTTGAAATACTCTGAGTTGCAGCTTTTTGTCGGTACTTCATCTGGTAAGAAAACTTCTTCACGCACGCTTGGGCAACCAGCACAGGGGAGAGTGCCAGTGGTAGCACAGATATTGGTAATGACGACTCCGCTTGGAATGGAAAAAAAGTGAGGGTTTGTTTCATCTAACAGTAATCTGATAGTTTTGTTCCAGATTGGCGATGCGCCGGTGATACCAGAAGCAACATAACTCATGGGTGAGTTATCGTTATTGCCAACCCAGGTTGCTACTAATCTGTCTGAAGTATAACCAATCGTCCAGTTATCACGTAAATTGTTAGTCGTACCGGTTTTGACTGCTACTTCTTGTTTAGGAATCGAAAGTGAAGACATACTGCCGAACGCTGGGGTGCGGGCAGCGTTATCTTTGAGTATATGAGTAATTTGGTACGCTATTCTTGGGTCAAGAACTGGTTTAGTTTGACAATCGAGTTGATCTAGGACGCAGTTGTTTCGATAAAGAACTTCTCCGTTGGGATCTTTTATCTCCAAAATTGCCACAGGCTCAATTTTGTAGCCGCCATTAGCAAAGACACTGTAGGCGGAGGCGAGGTCAAGCATGGTGACCTCGCCTCCGCCTAAGGTTAGTGACAACCCAAATCGCGCTCTATCCTCCCAAGTAGTAATGCCCAATTTTTCGGCTTGATCTATTAAGTTATTTACTCCCAGTTCTGAAAGCAGCTTGACTGCAGGCACGTTATATGAAGAGGCAAGTGCCTCTCTCAAGCTTACTTGGCCGCGGAAGCGGCCATCATAGTTTCTCGGACTGTATGGCGGAGAGCCAGCGACTTGGAAAGTAATCGGTGTATCTTGAATAAAATCAGCTGGGGAGTAACCAGACTGAAACGCCAGTGAGTAAGTAATCGGTTTGATTGAGCTTCCTGGTTGTCTAGGTCTGATGACTACATTAACTTGTCCATCTTGTTCAAAATTAAAGTAGTTGGCGCTCCCCACCATGCTGAGAATCTCTCCAGTTTGGGGATTAAGAACTAAACTAGCACCGTTATTAATTTTAAGTTTATTCAGTTGTTGGATTTCGTCAGCCACGATTTTTTCAGCCTGGTTTTGAATACTTAAATCTAACGAAGTGCGAATTTCTAAGCCCCCTTGTGAGATTAAATCTTCTCCGTAATTGGCGGCAATTAACTGTTTAACATACATGACGAAGTGGGGAGCTTTGATCTCGATTCTGTCTTGGCGGAAGCTCAGTTGCTCTTGACTAACTTTGTCGGCTAATTCTTGAGTAATATAACCATCTTCCACCATTCTTCTCAAGACCTCTGCCTGACGGGCAAAAGCAAATTCTGGGGAAGGACCAAACGGCGAGTAGGTCGAAGGCGCAGCCGGTAAACCGGCTAGTAACGTGGCCTCAGCTAGGCTCAACTCTTGAGCTGACTTGCCAAAGTACTGTTCTGAAGCAGCCTCGATTCCATAGGCAGAGCCACCGTAGGGCACCTGATTGAGATACATGGCTAGAATTTCTTCTTTGGAGTAGCGATTCTCTACCATTAAAGCGAGAATTAATTCTTTAATTTTACGTTTGAGTGTTCTTTCTTTTGTCAGCAATCGGTTTTTTACTAGCTGTTGGGTAATAGTCGATCCTCCTTGTTGAATCGAGGCGTTAGAGCGATTTTCTTGTAAAGCCCGAACAATACCCTTGAGCGAAAACCCCCAGTGATCCCAAAAATTTTGATCTTCGATTGCGATGGTTGCATCAATCAAACTTTGAGGAATTTGGGTAAGCGGAACCACAGTTCTGTTTTCATCGTCATAAATGCGAAACAGCAACTCACCGTTGCGATCGGTGATGATACTCGACATCTTGGGTTGAGACTCGGCGAGTAAAGCAGGGTTGGGTAAATCTTTAAAAATTTCTTCACTAGTTAGGTAAAAAACCCAAAAGATTAAGCCGGCGAAAATCAGACTGAAAGCGGCGGCAAAAAAAAATTTCTGCAAGATTATTTGTAGGGGATAAAAAATTTTTTTTAAAGTATTAATTAGCGGGTGAGATTTTTTTTTGCCGCCAAGTATCTTTGTTTTTTTTTGCCGCACCAATCTTGGTTTAACTTGATTTTTAAACGAGTTTCTGTACCGCTTGATTAATCTATCAGCACTCTCAACCCAACTCTGCACCCAATGTTTAAATCTGATCAGCAGCGGTGCTTGATAAATGATTCCAGATTCTTTTTTGACCTTTAGAGTGTGATAAAAATCCCAGCGGTTAGATAGTTTGCTTTGTGCATAGGCGATCACCACTTTTTTGATGTAATCTCTCCGTGCTTGATCAGACCCTCTGTTTTTCCGAGTCTTGGTTGTCGAAGAATTTGATCGTTTGAGATATTTTTTGATCAGGTACATTACTGGCTGGATATTATCACATCCAGCCCAAGTGCAACAGCACAAAAATTGCTCCAAGCGAATTAAATTATCATTTGTGTAAGTCTGTGATTTTTAAACCAGTTTGTTTTAGCACTGCCCTGAGTGTGCCGCGAGCGATATCACGATTGTGTATTGCAATAGTTGTAGCTCTTCCGTCGGGATGGATCAATCTAGCGTTGCTGCCGGTTTGTCGCCTGATTTCAAACCCGTTTTTAAGAAGCACCTTGAGTAGTCGTTTAGCTGTGAACGATGGTAACTTGACCATAGTTAATATGCAAAATTGTGATGACGCAAAGATACCTCGATCTGGGTACTGGTGACCAACTCTGATTGAGGAGTGTCGACTGGTATCTCGCGACCTTCTTTTTCAAGGCAATCCAAGTGGAAAATAATCATTTGTCGTACGTTACTGATTGCTTCTTCCACAGTGGTACCATCGTCGGTGAGTCCAAGGGTGGGACAGGTCGCAACGTAGCAATCTTTATTGCTTCCGGTACGTTTATCAGGTTTGACGATTACTCGATAGTCAAGAATCGTTTTCTTGTTGTTCATTTTGGCTGATTTCATGATGTTAATTATAACACTTGTAATATGTTTAAACGTAACGTTGGAAATCATTTACTCTTAGCCAGTCATCTTGTAGAGTCTCTAAGGAAGGGAGCTCGGGGTATGTCTGCCTCCAGATCTCTGTCAGAGAGCGTGGATTATCTTTCAACTGTGGATAGAGACCAACCAGCTTTGATAACAAACCTAAATTAATACCAACATAATCATGAAAAAAACTGAACATTCCTAAATAATATGGACTGTCAACGAAACACCTGCGATCAGTTTCGGCTTTATCAAACTCCAAATCCCAACTATGGATCGATAAAGTTGGAATTAATTTATCTTTTCCATCAGCGAAAATTTGTTTTAATCTTGATGTTGAATCAATAGCCAAGCCAGCAACGCCTTCTTTGAGAGGGAATGACAGCAGGAAGGTATCTATTCCAACACCTCTTGCAATATATACATGGCGAATCTCATGATTGACCATCGTTAACCATAAATCTGGGAACAAGCCAATCAAACTGGCATTAATAAGGATTGATTCTCGGTTCTTAACTCCTAATAAATAGTTGAATTTCCAGTTGTTTGGGCCATCAGAAAAGAGGCGGTAATTCTGATCATCATAAATTTCAACTTTAAGCGCACTAGGTTTAACATCGGGGAAAACAATTCCGCACTCCGTGTAATGGCTGTGAACATTGGCGATCTCAGCAGCAACTGCTTGAGCAATTACACTTTTAGTTTCTGCCGTCACATCACCATGAATAGCAACTTCAGGTTGAGGAAGTATTGGGTTAGGTAGGGCATCGGCTGCATGCTCTTTGATGTAGGGATTGCCCGACATATGTTTGCCTTGTTATTTGTTTTTAACTAGTCAAAGTATATCATTAACACTTATAGTTTTTGATCGATGACTGTCCAAAGGTCTTGGTTGTCACCTTCATAGCCAAGCGCCCAAATGGCAATGCCTGCGAGATTGAGCTGGTTAACATAATCGATTTTGTACACGAGCGAACGTTGGTTTTCGTAGTAAATAATATATGTTAGGTCGTCTTTTTCATATGATAAATACGGCACAAGGGCAATATCGTTCCACGATTCTTTGACTTGGAGCGCCCTTTTTTGAGATAACACATCCTGAACGCGTTCATAAGTGGCTGTTCTGCCGGTATCGGGATAGGTATTTGCCGACTGATTTCTGGAATCGGTTTGCCACTCGTAACCATAAAAAGGAATGCCGAGCAAGATTTTCGCTGGTGGCACCTGTTCCAAAAACTCTTTAAGGTTGGCATTAATATTATTGTGGGAGCCTGCTTGAGTACCAATCAGTGGAGCAACTGGTCCTGCTTGAGGTGATCCGCGTTGGTGGAAATCATAGGCCATCACCACAAACCAATCCGTCCAGGGTTCGAGGGCGGCAATGTTCCACAAATTTTGACCTTGGGCAGCGCTGGCATAAACATCGATTGACAGTTTGGCATTGGGATGATGCTTGATTAGATATTGTTTCAGGTTTTGCACAAATTGAGTGAATTGCGGTTGGGCATCAGGCCATAGTTTGGTTAGCTCAAAATCCAGATTAATGCCCGCTACAGGATACGCCAGCAGCAACGAGCTGAGCTGCGAGTAGAGATTTTCTTGAGCCTTTTGATCAGGAATAAATTTGGCAGCATCGTCGTTGGAGAACTGCTTGAGCACTAGTTCCAAATTTATTTCTTCCTTTTCCATGATCTCAATGATCTCTAAAAACCTGTCAGATTGAAGGCCGCGATAACCCGCCAAGCTTTCGTCATCTCCAGTGGTTTCGAGTGAACCGTCTGGTCCGACAGTCAAACTGAAGTAAGACAGATGCGTCAGATTTGGATTAATCTGGGCAGATTTGAGGTTCCAGTACGGTAAAAAGCCGTAGACGACGGGAGGTTGGGCAGTTGGTTGGCGTAACCAACTGCCCAACGTGAAGCGAAATCTAGTTTGGGGCGAGATGGGAGAAGTCAAGGGCAGCTCCCATCTCGACCAAATGGCAAAAGCACCCCCTACAAGAAGCAAGGTGATAACCAATACGACAAAGTTTAACTTCCACTTGTTTTGATCCAACCAATTAAGAAACGAAACACCACTCATCTTTATTTTGTTTATACCTGCTTAGTTACAAAGTTATTGTTTCTACCTCCACCTTGATGACACAGTCCATGCACTCAAGCTCATCAGAGTAGGGATCTTGATAAAAACTATGTTCTTCGATCACCAAACCTTCAACTACTTGATCTGGTGGAGGTGGGGCGCCGGTTTCAGGGTCAATCCAAATTTGTTGTTTGATAATCTTGACGTTTGAGGGGACGCTTGCGGTCCAGTAAAATTCTTTACCACGACTTTGACAAGATTCCTTGTCTTGTAGGGGCATGCCGTGGTAACAGACGTTTTCAGACTTAACGTCTGGGGGTTTTTCCTGCCACACTGGCTCTTTATCTTTGAGCAAATGAGACATGATCTGATTCCAGATTGGTGCGGCACCAGTAACACCAGAAACCAGGTATGGATTCATTGGGTCGCCATTGTTATTGCCGACCCAAGTAGCAACCAAAAACTCAGGAGTGAAGCCCACCGTCCAGTTGTCTTTCAAATTATTAGTTGTTCCAGTTTTAACGCTAACTACTTGATCAGGAATAACCAGTTGCGATCTTGTGCCGAAGGCCCAAGATCGCGCCGTGTTGTCTTGCATGATGTGACTGGCCAGGTACGCGGGTGCTCGGTTAAGCACCCGCGTCAACTCTCCCGCGGTTGCTTCGTCTTCATAAAGATTAAGGTACTCTAAATCTTTGATTTTTTGTTCAATTTGAGCGTCGTACAGTAGATTGCCACGATAGTCCTCAATTTTTAAAATTGGGTTAATTGGCACCTTGACTCCTTGATCGGCCAGAACTGCAAAAGCTTGGGCTAAATCAATCATTCTTACTTCGCCCCCACCTAGAGTGAGTGACAGGCCGTAACGAGAGGGATCTTGCCAAGAGCTGATGCCCATTTTGTTGCCCCACTCGATGAATTTTTCAACTCCCAGGGCTTTGAGAGATTTAACAGCAGGGATGTTGAGAGAGTTGCCCAGAGACTGTCTAACAGTCACTGGGCCTTTGAATGTACCGTCATAGTTTTTGGGACAGTAGGGTTTTTGACCAGGTTCTTCAAAACAAGTCTCAGTATCCATCAAGATTGTACCGGGATTGAGAACTTTTTCTTGAAACGATATCGAGTACATGATCGGCTTGATCGAACTCCCCGGTTGTCTTTGGGCAAGGGTGACATTGACTTGACCGTCGGCAGCGACATCAAAATAATCACGGGAACCTACCATGCTTAGTACTTCTCCCGTTTGGGGTTTAATTATCAGAGCTGCTCCATTGCTAACACGGTAGTTGGCTAGTTGGTCGATCTCTTCTTTTACTTTCTCCTGCACTGTGTTTTGCAAAGTTAGATCTAAACTAGTAGTAACCCGGAGCCCACCTTTTTCTACTTCATCAACACCATATTTTTCGACTAGTAAGTCCCGGACGTAGAAGACGAAATGAGGGGCTTGAATATCGGTTTGATCCAAAGCATAAATCAGGGGGTTGGATTGAGCTTCTTGGCTTACTGCAAAAGTAATGTAGCCATCCTCAGCCATTCGGCGCAAAACCTCCGCTTGACGATTTTTGGCCGCGGTTTGATCTGATTGAAACGGCGAGTAACGACTGGGTGCTTGAGGTAAGCCGGCCAATAAAGACGCTTCAGCCAAGCTTAAATTTTGAGCAGATTTATTGAAGTACTGTTGAGCCGCTGCCTCGATGCCTACGGCAGTACCACCGTATGGAATGTAGTTAAGATACATCTCCAGAATCTCTTCTTTGGAGTAGATCACTTCAGTAATTATTGATAAAAATAACTCTTTAAATTTGCGCTCGAAAGTTTTCTCGCGCGTCAGTAAGGCATTTTTCACCAGCTGCTGAGTGATAGTTGATCCACCCTCAACTCGTTCACCCCTGGTATTTTTCAATCCCGCTCTGACAATGCCCCGGATGTCAAAGCCAAAATGACGGTAGAAATTTTTGTCCTCAATCGCAATTGTGGCTTGTTTGACGTGATCAGGCAGATTTGACAACTTGACTGGGATACGGTTTTCATCGGCAAAAATCTCATAAAGTAGGGTACCGTTACGATCAAAAATTTGAGTACTAACGGCATAGTTTTCACTAGAAGTAAGCGTGGTGGGTGATGGCAGCTCTTTAAGCAGATAGACAAAGCCGATGGTCGCGAGAATGGCAAAGGATAAAGTAAACCATTTTCTCAATCCAGTGAAAGGCCAGAGGAAAAGTTGGAGAATTTTTCTGCCCAACAGCTTTGGGATTTTCTTCAAATTGAGTTTTTTGATGTTTTTCAAAACGGCTGTAATTCTTCGATAAAACTTTTTCAGGTTTAGATGAATCCGGGTTTGTTTTTTTGCTTTACCCAACAACGATTGTTTAACTTGATTTGACCAGTTAGAGTGTGGCTTGCGGCTTCGGCGAGTTCTTGTCATACTTTGGTTAGAGGAAATAATGAAACCAGATTTATTAGATTGGCAAGTATTTCAACAGGCAGGTTGGTTTCGTTCGCTGCCTAAAGAAATACGTGAGTTACTTGACTTGACTATTGTATTGTGTCAACAGCAAAAAAACAATCATTCCAATTATTTTGATTACTCGTTCCTGGTTTTTACGGCGGGAAAAGCTTATGAAGGTTTTTTAAAATATTATTTGCTAGAAGTAAAATTGATTGACGAGCAGCTGTACAAAAGTAAACGTTTCAGGATTGGACGCGCGCTGAACCCTGATGTGCATCAGGATCAGCGCGACGAGTTTTGGTTTTATGACGACCTAGCAGCAAACTGTACACCTGAGTTAGCAAAACAAATTTGGACAGCATGGTTGGAGTGTCGTAACCGCGTCTTCCATTTTTTTCCCGATGATTTGAGAGGTCTAAATCTAGAAGAAGCTTTAGCGAAGGTTGAACAAATATTTTTGGCGATCGAAGCAAGTATGAACTGTGCCCATCAATGAGTTTCTGATTGACAGTAAAGCAACTCTGTTTCAAAATACAGCCCAATGTTGATTAAAAATATAACTATTTCAGGTCTTCCAGGAGCGGGCTCGACCACCTTGCTCAATCATCTCAAGAGAGTACTAGTTCCACAGGGTTGGCAGGCATTTAGCGGTGGGGAGTTTATGCGTGCGTATGCTACAGAGAAAGGTCTGTTCGATAATAATAGTAAGTTTCATCACTCAGCCATGGTTTACGACGATGAGTTTGATCGCCAAGTTGATTTTGGCATCAGGGAAAAGCTGAGCGAAGAAACCCACTGGATTATTGAGTCCTGGTTATCAGGATTTTTGGCTCAAGGAGTGCCCAACGTACTTAAGGTGTTAATGATTTGTTCAGATAAGGCTGTTAAAGTTGATCGTTTAGTCAATCGCGACGGCTTGACTATTGATGAAGCTTTATCGCACATTGATCAGCGTTACCAGGAAAACTTGAAAAAATGGCAAAGATTATATGCTCCAGAGTGGCAAAAGTGGGTAGTCAAACCCGGTAGAGTAGCTTCGAACCAACCAATTGATTTTTGGCGAGAAGATCTATACGATTTAGTATTAGATACTTACTCGCTCAATCAAGAGCAAGTGACTCAGGCCGTGATCGATGCGATTAACAAAACAAAAAACCAGCTACCTTGATTCTCCAATTGATCAACTTCATCAACATGTACTATTTTGGCCGGTAGTAATAGTGGCGTTTTTATTGTGGCTGGGTTATCGCTTGTTTTTTCATTTTCCAATTTGGTTTGATGAAACAATTGGTAAGGCAGTTTTTTTTGGTTTACCGGTTTGGTTTTACTTAGTGGTTTCAAGGCGCCGAGCTTTGCTTATGCCGCTGGATTTGCGCCGCTTTGAGGTGGGTCTTTTTTTGGGATTAGCCATCGGTGGAATTTATGGTTTCAGTACAGCAATCGCGAGTTTAGTGGCTAAGGGCGGCCTGGTCCAGGCCGCCCCAATTTTTGCTTCAAGCATTTTTTGGTATGAGTTCGTTTTAGCTCTAATGACCGGATTTTGGGAAAGTTTATTTTTCTTTGTATTTTTGGCAGGCGTGATTGGTCAAAAGTATGCCAAATCGAGTTGGTATCTTCAGATCGGACTTTCTGTGGGTTTGTTTTTACTGTTTCACTTGCCTAGTGTAATCATGAGAGAACAGTTGAGCGCCAGCATTGCTCAAGGCTCATTATTAGCGTTGTTTGCACTTGGTCAAACCTTGCTTTTCTACCGCTGGCGCAATCTCTATGCTTTGACGCTGTCTCACGCAATTTGGGGGACGGTGTTACTGCTCCATACCGGCTTTTGATCGATTTGATTATTTTTGATATCCTTTGTGAGCGTTGACAGAGTAGGCAGATTTGTGTCATTCTAGCGCTCCTCTTAACTGCTTGCCCACAAGATGTTGTGTTTTGTCTATTGTAAAAATACAACAGTTAGTGTAGTCGGATAATTTGAAAAAATCATATGCGTTGTCCATACTGCCACTACAAAGATACCAGTGTGATTGACTCGCGCCTAACCGAAGATGGCGAGTCAATCCGCCGGCGAAGAAGTTGCATCAAGTGTGACAAGCGGTTTACCACTTATGAACGGGTGGAAGGAATTGAGCTAAAAGTGCTGAAGAAAGACGGAGTCCGCGAAGATTTCTCCCGGGACAAACTCAAGCGTGGCATTGTCAAGGCAACTTGGAAAAGACCAGTTTCTATGGCTCAAATCGATGCCATGATCGATGAAGTTGAAGCCAGGTTGCGGCAAAAAAACACCAGTGAAGTCAAGTCTTGGGAAATTGGCAACCTGGTGCTCAATCGACTGAAGAAACTTGATGCGCTTGGTTATTTATTGTTCGCCAGTGTTTACCGAGACTTTGATAGTTTATTAGAGTTTGAGTCAGAAATCTCCAAACTCAAGACCGACACTCAATAGAAAGGATTGTACTTTTATGTTACTCACAACACCCAAAAAGAAAATGCGTTTTATCGAGCGGAAGCTCGACAGCGGTATGGGAGTAGCTGTAGCCAGGCGCACCTATTTACGCAGAATTGCTGATAAAAGTACAGGCAAAGAACACTGGGAAAGCTGGTCGGAAGTGGCGGATCGGGTGGCGACCGGTAATATAAGTTTGATACCCAAAGGCCAGAAAAAGCACCGTGATGAAGAATGGGCAGTGCTGCGCAAGCATATTGCCAATGGCTCAATTCTGATGTCTGGCCGCCACTTGCAACATGGTGACGAAACTCAGTTCAAGCGCAACATGGAGGTGTTTACCAACTGTTCCACCGCAAGTTCGTCTTATATTTTATTTTATCTGCTGATGAATGGTTCTGGGGTAGGTCGAGCCTACGATGACGACATGTGTTTAGTCGATTGGGACAATATGCCCAGTGTCCGCTGCGTGATTAGTGATACCCATCCCGATTTCGAGTGGGGTCGCGACGAAAGCGTGCGCGATGCGGTGCACAAGTATGGCAAAGAAAATGGGGTACAGTGGTTTGAAGTCCCAGACAGCCGCGAAGGTTGGGCGCAGGCAATTGAGATGGTGGAAGTGATGGCTTATGAACGGAAGTGGAAAAATGAAATGTTGGTGTTAGATTTCAGTAAGGTGAGAGAAAAAGG
>DAOOPX010000001.1:14575-30796 GCA_035388465.1 Candidatus Woesebacteria bacterium | reverse complement strand
GAGATCTTACAAATTTTTGAGATGCGTGGTGATCGGATCGCCGGCGTCAAAGTGAAAACCGGTGAGATTAAAAAGCACGACATGTTCCACCTGACGCGCGCCGGCGCCACCATCGCCAACCCAGTGATCAAATCCATGATGCACGCCAAAGAAGAGATCACTTCACTCAAAGCCAAAAACGAGTGTGGCCTAACCTTCAAAAATCGCAAACTGGATTTTCAAATCGGCGACATTCTAGTCGCGTACAAACTCGCCGAAGAGTAGGTTTGGGGCATTTATCTTAAAATCAACACAAAAATTTTAGAAAAATATTTTCACAATAAAATAATTTTTTCAGTTTAATAATATACTTAAAGGGTATTTTAATTGATTTCGGTCACTAACCGACATTTGGCTTACAAGCATTCCATACATGAATATTGGATCTCCTTGTATTAAAAAATCTGCTAACTTTTGAGCAGCATCTAATTCATTTTTACCAGCACTGCTAGCTCTGGATAATATCACCATTAATCCAATTACTGAACTGTAATACGGAGTTTCAATTTTTTTATTAAACACTGCAATTGTTAAATCTTCAAATGATAAGCCACGATAAACCTCACATAGGTTCAGTGTTTGTATGACAGCCTCATTTAGGTCATGATATTTGCCATCAGCTTTCATAAAACCACTTTTATTACCATGACCACCATCTGTCATTGCATGATACAGCTCATGTTTGATGATCATCATCTCATCATCTAGACTTTTTATCTTTTCTTGATTTAAATAAATTGTGTATTTTCCATCGTTATCAGGAATGTATACTCCGCAGCCTATGTCAGCTTTTCGATCTAAAAAAGCATTGACGGCTTCTATTTGTTTTTGTCTAAACTCATCTTTACTTATGCCTGCAATTATTCCGCCTAATTGTGTAATATTTGGATCAAACTCTTTAGGTATAACTCCTATTCTTCTATAGAATTCTAGCTGCATGTTCGCAAAAACATCCCCAGCCACCCTAAGTACTCTTCCTCGCTTACCTTTTCGTCTCATTTGTTGAGGAAAATGATAAAAGTCGCAGATTTCGTCAACTAGCTTGCTGACGTCTTCTGGATTTACAATGTTTTCTTCACTTTTTGCACAAGTTAATTTTAACTGATCCAAATTGGTAGGTTGTTCAGTCATTATATTTTTTTGAGGTAAGTCAATTCAAGTTTGAATCGCAGCAATAACTTCATCAGTGAGCTCATTAAGTTTTTGCTTTGTTAGCTCTTTCATGTTCAAGAACAGCGCGAGCCACAACTAGATTAGCCTCGGTTCTTTGCTCTGGTGTCATTGGCGGAATCCCTGCTCTTTGCGCTTGTCTGTTTGGACTGTATAAACTTGATGAGGCAAAATATTTTGGAATTCCTGAAAAGTAATTTTAGCTTGCAAGCTAGAGAGAGTGCTAACTTTCCTGACATGAGCTAGCTTTGTAAAGATATCGATACAACACATGAAGTTGTGTCGAGTGTTGTCGATATACACCACCACAGAGTCCATTTCGATATATCCTGGTTTAGTAACCTTAGGAGATCTTCTTGATCTATCTTTAGATAATTTATTCTTTCTCTTAACTCTTCTTGGTGGATCAAAGAATAAGTTTCTTCTCCTAATCACTTTAGAAATAGTTCGACTGCTAATTGAGGGTATATTAAGCTCACCAGCATATTCATCTAAAAAGATCTTGAGTTTTCTTTCTCCAATGTTGCCATGCTGCTCTCTAAACTCACGAATAAACTGAACTAATCTCCAATCAGTCGTCATCTGTCTAACTCTCTTGGGACGAGTCTTCTTAGGTACCAGTGATAACAGAGCTTTTCCAGATTCTTCATACTTTCTTTTCCAGTCATACAAGGTAGATTTGCCAATCTTGAATGCTTGAATAGCTGATTTGTAGCCATATTTGTAGTAGTGATCTAGCACGTGGAGTCTAAACTTGGCAGGATCTGATTTATCAAAGTTAAGTGAGTTTTCAAGTGTCTTCATCAACCAATCATACTGATTGTTATATGAAAACAACTCAATATTTCGTCTAATCCCAACTCCTTGTTTAACTTTCACGACTATCTTTCCATTCCGGAAAGTATCGTGCGACATTCACATGCTTTTATCAAGTCTAAATATTTAAGATATTGGATTATCAAAACTAAGAAGGCGACATTCTTGTCGCGTACAAGTTGGCGGAAGAGTAGCTTGTTTTAATTAGGCGGATTTGTGTTGCATTTAATAATCAATTGCTGTTTGATAAAGCTTAATGCAAGAAGATGAAGGATTGTCATCTAAACAATCTGGTTTTAATGAAGATCGGTTTGATGATGAAACTTTGGCCGATTCGTCAAACGAAGAATACAATTATTTAAGAAATCAATTTCCCGATTTATTGGCGAAATCATATAGAGACAGGATTCGTCTTAGGAGGCAGAATCCCGCTCAATTTCCATATAAAGAATTCCAATCAGTGGTTGGAGAGTGGTCTCGCGCAGATAATCCATACTGTTGTATTAATGCATGTGCTGATCATAGACACATTTCTGACTATTTGCGCCAAACTCCAGAAACTAATGAAAATAAAAAGAGAATGTTCACTTTCCTTGCTAATTGTGGTGATGTAATTAGAGCAAGTAGAGAGCAATTGCTGAGTTTAATACTAATTGACCAAGCGATTAATAAAAAAAATGCGAGAGGTAATAACAGGGGACCAGAAGAATTGTTTAATGATAGTTCGCTTGGAGGAATTCCAGAGAAGGTTTGGTGTAATCAGGCTCGCGCAGACGTGATATCAGTTTTGTTGTCAATAAGTACTGCGATTGAAAGTTGGATAGGTGCTCAGCGCGCTTTGGAAGAAGTGGGTAATTATTGCACTGATTATCTTGGAGGTTTAAGTTACGAACAGAAATTACTATTGCTTAAAACCGGTAGTTTGGATGAAGGTGATAATAGACTTGAGATATTTTTACATTTAAACGAAACTGTTCCAAAAACAATTGAAATTTTTAAATTACCCGATGTTGATTTCGAACAAATGAGTCAAGCGTTTTTAGCAATTATTGACTTACTGACAAGTGCGCAAGCACTTTTGGAAGGACAATATTATGCCGTGGGAATTGCTTCACTTCGTGCTGTTGGTAGTGGCAAGGAAATTGAGCCACCTTCGTCTGATGATCTTGGTATGAAGGCAGAATTTACTGAAAATCTCGATTTACATATTAGCAGTTAGTATGTCTACATAATTTATCCGGCAGAATTTGTGATAAAGTTTTAGCAAATGAACGAGGACGAAATATTAAGCGAAAAATTTTTAGCTGATGTTGAATCAGTTAAAATTGCCCTTCAAAAATTAAGTGAACCTCAACTAGAGAGTGTGAACTTTACTCAACAAACAGAGACAGGACCGAGTATATCAGCGGTACGTAGTTACTTTGATGTTCAAATTGATCCGCGCTTAATTCCCACTATTCTCACAGCGTGTGGCTATCCCCCCGACCAACAGCAAGAAATCTCAATTGTGTTTCGTGCGGCTTCAATTGCAGATAGAAATTTTCACGGAGGAGCCCTGGGAGGAATTGCACGTTATGATGAAGTACAGCAGAAGCAGCGAATTGAAATTTATACTTCGATGCCATGGGTGTCTTTCAGTTTGGCAGAAACAGTGGAAGCTGTAAAAAAAATCAAACTACAACATTATGCATTTAAAAAGGAACAGATAGTTTCGGCAATTCTTGAAGAAATAAGACACGCTATCCAAAGAAAACTGCACCTTTTTGAAATGAATCAAGGTTCGTTTTTAGCGCAAAACGTTGATGAGCTGAGGAAAATCGATTGCGAGGCAGAAGCTGACGCTTTTGTGAAAGCTCTTGTAGATAAGGTTGCTCCATTTGTGGAAATCAAAAAACACTCAATTGCTGGTTTGAATGACATATATCTTGATGAATCAGAAATAAAAATGCTTTTAGCTAGAATTGGTGGGAAGGCTTTGCCTAGTTTTTTGGAGCGTGGTTTAGTTGCCCAAGTTATTGATACCGATCCAGTAGGACTTCTTCTGGTAGAGAAAGTTGAAAACGCTCCGACTGTCAGTGATGAAGAAATTGATGAAGTACTGAAAAAGATAGAAGAAGCTTTTGTAAAATCACAAATTGGATTTGTCGAATCCAGATGGTTGTTCAATAAATTAATTACAAAATTGCGTGATGCAGGTAATGAAGCCAAAGCAACATATGTCCAGGTAAGAACAAGCAGTTTTTGGTCTTAGATGGAATATTCGTGCCTGTGTTATAATCACACCTCGTATAAATGGTTACTTGGCTGGTGGGGCTTTTTGGAGCGCTGCTGACACAAGGCTGTCAAGAAAGGACGAATACCATGGCTTTAACTAAAAACCAAAAAGCCCAAATTATTAAAGATTACCAATTGTTCGAAGGTGACACTGGGTCGCCTGAGGTGCAGGTGGCGTTGCTGACCGCTTCTGTTCAGGAATTAACAGAGCACTTAGGAAAACACAAAAAAGATAATCATTCGCGCCGAGGCTTGCTCAAGCAGGTGGCGAAGCGCCGTCGATTGCTCAATTTCTTACGCTCCCACGACGAGGCGCGTTACCGCAAGCTAATTGACAGGTTAGGATTAAGTAAATAGCCTTAAACCGATATTTTTGGTATACTTGCGCTATGAACGTGCAAGTTATTACCAATAAAACCAGCGATATTCTTAGAGCTTATGGTGTCAAAAAAGCTGCTCTTTTTGGATCACATGCTCGAAACGAAGCCTCCGAAACCAGTGATGTAGATATTTTAGTTGATTTATCTTCTGGAATGAGTTTATTGGATTTTATTGGGCTCAAACAAGAACTTGAGGAGGCTTTGAATAAAAAGGTTGATTTAGTTCAATACAAACAAGTTAAACCAGTTCTTGCAGATTACATTTTAAAAGAAGAAGTGGTTTTCTATCAAGCATGAAAAAAATACCTAATCCATATATCGATGATATCAAAAAATCAATTGAGATAATTGAAAGTTACACTTCAGTGTCAAACGCTGACAAAGATAAATTTTTTTCTGACATAGAAAAACAAGACGCGGTAATCAGAAGATTGGAAATAATTGGTGAAGCGGCAAAAAGACTAGAAACTTCTTTTAAAAATGAGTATGCAAATATCCCATGGAAAAAAATGTCAGGATTGAGGGATGTACTAATCCATGATTACGACGAAGTTGATTTAGAAATGATCTGGCGCGTGATAGTTAGCGACATCCCGGAGCTCAAAAAAGCTCTAGAACTAATTTAATTTTTTTTCAGTGGTACGAGCTTAGACTCGCCGTCGAGATTAAGGACGTTGACGATGTCGGCGGTGCTGGGGATGATGTACTTGGTCGCGCCGTCGCCCAGGACTTTTTCAGAGACTTCTAGCCGTTTGAGTTTTTCCGCTCTAGCGGTGAAGTTGGCTTCAGCACTGTTGGCAACTCGTTTGATCGCCTCGGCTTGCGCCTCGGCGCGCAAGGTTACTGCCTGTGCCTCACCCTCTGCTTGGAGAATGGCTGCTTCGCGCATACCTTGAGCTTCAAGGATGCGCGCGCGTTTCTCTCGCTCAGCCTTCATTTGCCGGCTCATCGCTTCGGTAATGTCTTGGGGTGGGTCGATTTTCTGCAGTTCCACTTTGGTAACTTTGACTCCCCAGGGATTAGTGGCTTCGTCCAATACTTGTCTGAGGCTAGCGTTTATATGATCGCGGGCGGTCAAAGTCTCATCCAACTGTTTGTCACCAATTAGGTTCCTCAAGTTAGTTTGTGCTAATGTGGTTGCAGCAATATTGAAGTTTTCGATCTCGAACTCAGCTTTGACTGGATCGACCACTTTGTAATAAATCACGGCGTCCACCGTCACACCGACGTTATCTTTGGTAATCACTTGTTGAGGTAACACACTCATCACTTGCTCACGCATATCAACGGTAATTAGTTGATCAATGTAAGGGATGATGATATTTAATCCTGAGTTAACAGTGGCGTTGTACTTACCCAAGCGAATTACCAAGCCTTTTTCATACGGCTTGACAATTCTGATCCCGGCCACGAGGGTGGTCAGGGCGATCACGAATAAAATTAAGAGCATGCTACCGGTAAACATTATTTATTTCCTTTCATACTAGCTAACATTGTTACTTTTTGGTTGTAGCGAACAATTGTATTTTTAAAGCACTTATTAAGATCTATGTTATATCTGTTGGAAATATCAATTAGCGAGAAGAGAACGTCACCAAGCTCTTCACTAACATTTGTGTGGTCAGCTAAGGCTTGAGAGCCAGATCCGGCTTTTCGTTCGCCACTTGCAACTGTAATTGATTCTCCCAGCTCTCCAACTTCTTCGACCAAGTGACAATAAGCAGCGTAATTACTCCAGCCAAAGTTGTTCTTTTTTACCCATTCACCAATAATCTTTTGAAGTTCACTCAAAGTAATATTTGTCATTATTTTTTTATTTCCACGATTAGGGTGATGCCCTCCAAACCAGTAACAACAACTTTTGCTCCTGATTTGATTTCTTGATTAGCTGTGGCGCGCCACTGCTCGTCGCCCAATTGTACTAATCCTGGAACACTCGAAGAGATACGTTTAATTACCGTGGCAGTGGCGCCAATCAATTTGTCCGTATTCAGCTTGTCCCATGTTTTCTTGCTCAACTTGCTTTTCAGCAGTTTTCTCCCCAAAAAGAAGTAGCCCGAAGCCAGAATTATGGTGAAGATCCCGGCAATTGACAGGTCGGGCGCAATTAAGCCACTGAAAAACAAAATCAACCCAATGATCAGCAAATCAAACCCAGTTTCCACCCCGACGTAAAGTTCAAGTAAAATTAAAATTAATCCAACAATCGCTAAAATTTGTTGTGGCGCGATATCGAGCATTGTTACTCAAGGATTATACCACTTTACTAAATTTTACACTTGGCTGCATTCCCGATAGTTTTTGAGTGTCTCGTCAATACCATTTTTATTCCTGAAAATATAAATAAGTTGCGATACAAATTGCATTTTTAAATGGTTTGATATGGTCTCAGATACTTTTTAGTTAAGATATGCTGGTGGAAAAAACTGGGTAGGTCAGATCGCCAACATGCTTTTTAGTAAAAAATTTCTTTATATAAATTCATACATACGAATTTATATAAAGAAAAATTGCAACAAAACGGTTGACCAAACATAGTCTTCTCGCGATTTGTCTGGGAGTTTGAATTTGCAAAAACCATCAAAAATATATAACATATAAGATATATGAAAAACACAACTTTCACTAGCTGGCAAAAGAATTTTTTGCGCCAAAATCCAAAAGTTAATTCTGAGTATCAAAAACTCGCTCCAGAAATGGCGTTGGTGAAGTCGATGATCGCGGCCAGGATTAAGCAGCAGCTGACCCAAGCTCAGTTGGCAGACAAAATAGGCACAAAACAGTCAGTGATTTCGCGTGTCGAATCCGGTAGAGCCAATCCGTCACTCAATTTTTTGAAAAAAGTTGCGGCAGGGCTTGAATGCCAGCTAGAAGTGAAGTTTTTCTGAAGCTCATTTTTCCCCGTGGTATAATCTTTTTTAGTAAAATAAAGCCAAAATAAGAAATTGGTTGAAGCAGTAAGAGGATTCAAGAGAGAAGAGTCAACAGCTCTTTTCTCAGGGAATACTCACCTTCAACCAGTGCAATTGGCAGAAAAGAAGGTATGTATCCAAAATACCCCAAAGTTTTTAGTAAATCGATAGAAGTTGGTGGCAAGACCATCAAGCTGAAAATCGGCAAGTTCAGTGAGCAAACTGCAGGCGCAGTGTTGGTTACGTGCGGTGAGACTGTGGTGCACACCACGGTAGCGCTGGGCCGGCCGACCAACTTGGATTATTTTCCCCTCTCAGTTGAGTTTGCGGAAAAATTATATGCGGCCGGCATAATTAAAGGTTCACGTTGGGTCAAGCGCGATGGACGACCACTCGACGACGTGATTCTCAAGGCTCGGGTGATCGATCGCTCACTTCGACCACTTTTCCCTGATGGGATCAAGAATGAAGTCCAAGTTATTAACACAGTATTTTCTTATGACGGTGAAAATGATCCAGACATGCTTGGTCTACTCGGTAGTGCAATTGCAGTGGCGATTTCTGAGATTCCATTTGATGGACCAATGGCTGGGTTACGTGTAGGTTACAACAAGGAGAGTCAAACTTTTCTTTTCAACCCAACTGATACTGAGCTAGAGACCAGCGAGCTGGATTTAATTGTGTCCGGATCTGGGCAGAGCATCGTGATGGTGGAAGCTGGAGCCAAAGAAGTCGCTGAAGATGTATTGGTTGAGGCATTGACTCAAGCTCAAACCCAATTGGGCAAGATTTGCCAGGTGATCGAAGAAGTAGTGGCCGCTATCGGAAAGCCAAAAGCTAGCCTCGTGGTGGTCAACGAAGCCAGAGTCAAGGAGTTGGAAAAAGTGGCTAAATTTTTAGATAAAAATCACGCGAAACAAGTCAGCGAGATCTTGACCAAAGAAGCAGTGCTTGAGCCTGTGAGTGAGTTGATTGCTGAATTGGTCAAAGAAGCTTCTTCTAGCCTAAACAAGGGTGTCGATGAAAAAGAGCTCATTAGCGATGGAATGATCAAAGAGGCTTTGTACAAATTAATGAAGACTGAAGCCAGAGAGATGATTGTTGATAAAAAGAAACGTCCCGATGGCAGGAAAATTGATGAGATTAGGCCAATTTGGTGCGAGGTAGATTTATTTCCTCGCACCCACGGTAGCGCCATGTTTAAACGTGGCGTAACTCAGGCAGTGACAGTGACCACTCTGGGTAGTCCAACGCTGGGTCAAAATATTGAAAGCATTGAAGGTATGGAAGTGCGGCGCTATATGCACCACTACAACATGCCTCCCTATGCCAGTGGTGAAGCAGGAAGGTTTGGTTTCCCCAAACGTCGTGAGATTGGTCACGGAGCATTGGCAGAACGTGCTCTGATCCCAGTATTACCAGATCAGGAGAAGTTTCCTTACGCCATTCTCGTAGTTTCTGAGATTTTGAGCTCAAACGGCTCAACTTCTCAAGCTTCGGTCTGTGGCTCGACTTTGTCGCTAATGGCGGCGGGTGTACCAATTACTCGGCCAGTTGCCGGGATTGCTATGGGACTGATGAGCGATGGCGAGAAGTATGTAGTGTTATCCGACATTCAAGGTTTGGAAGATCACATCGGTGATATGGACTTCAAAGTGGCTGGAACGAGCCAGGGAGTGACAGCCTTGCAAATGGATATCAAACTCAAAGGTTTGTCCCGGAAAATTCTTGAAGAAGCATTGGCCCAGGCGCGGGTGGGCAGATTGGCAATTTTGGAAAAAATGCTAGCTTGTATTGCTGAGCCCCGTCAAGAAATATCTCAATACGCTCCAAAGATTTTCCAGGTAACTATCCCTGCTGAAAAAATTGGTGAGCTGATTGGCCCTGGAGGCAAGATGATCAAGAGCATTATTGAGAAGACTGGTGCTGAGATCAACGTCGATGAGGATGAAGAGCTGAAAGTTGGTTTGGTCACAATTTCTTCAGCTGACCAGAGTGCCATCGATCATGCCGCTGAGATAATTACGGGCATGACTAGAGTAGTAAATGTTGGTGACGAGTTTGATGGCACTGTAACTCGGGTAGAGGATTACGGTATCTTTGCCGAGTACTTGCCCAACCGCGAAGGTTTGGTTCATGTTTCAAATATGGCAGTCGAGTTTGTCGCTGATCCTGGTGAGTTATATAAAATTGGCGATGCAGTGCACGTCAGAATTCGCGAGATCAAAGAAGACGGCAAAATTGGTCTGTCATTGCTCACGGAGGAACAGGAGCAGGAAGCCAGGGAAAAAGGCGGAGGTGACCGCAATGGCGGCGAACGCAACGGTAGTGGAAGGAGTAGTGGGGATCGAAGAGGTGGGCGCGGTGGCGGCTATCGCGATTTCCGCCGACCGCGCCAATCTGGTGGCTTCCGTCCCTATCGCTAAAGCGGGAAGCTCAATCAACTTGTTTTGACTTTGAGAGTCTGGTTGGTTTACTCTTGTATGAGTGTCATCTAATTTAACTAAATCATGCACTTAACTGCCCTACAATCTGAGTCTGGTGGGTATAATTTACTCGACTTAAGCCAAATTTATCAGCTGGCTGATAAATTTGGCTTGGCTCTGACTCAGGAAGAACACATTCAGCATTTAGCTTGGATTATTGAGTACGTAGCCGCTACAGTTTCTTCAGAAGCCAGCGGCTTGCTCCTCGGTCCTGAACTTGGATTTCAAGCAGTGCAAAAAAAAGCTGCTGACACAGGGTTAGTCTTGGCGATTGAAAAACAATCCGAACTACTGTCGCCTAATGAAATGCCAAAACTTTATCCACACTGGGGGATTGAACAGGTGCGCAATAATTATGGCGTGGCTTACTTTCGGTTTTTTTATCATCCCGATGAGCCCTTGGCTCAGCAAAAAAAACAGTTAGCCGCTGAGTTGTATGATTATAGCCAGTATGAGGGTATTGAGATGATTATTGAGCTGGCTTTGAGCGATGCTCAAAGCCAGCTCAAAACAGATGATTCTTTTGCCGAAACTCAATTGTTTGCCGCAAAAGAGTTTCAGCCATTGACCGACCTTCTGGCTTTAGAGTATCCGAAATCCTCACTGGCGTGTGCGACTTTAACAGCACAACTAGATATTCCTTGGATTCTTGTTGATGGAAAACAAGATTATCCTCAATTTAAAGAGTATCTGCGCATTGCTTTAGAAAGTGGTGCTTCTGGCTGCTTGACTCACCTAATTAGTTGGCTGAATTTACCCAAACTTAAACTATATGGAGATCCCAATAAAACCACTGCAGCTTGGGCAACTTTAGAAAAATATATTCAGACTGAGTTACGCGACCGCTTGATTGAGATCACGCGGATTGTCAACGAAAAAAAGCTAGAGAGTTTATCATGAAACAGTTATTTTTTGATGTGGAAACAAAAAAGATTTTTGATGAAGTTGGTGGGCACTTTCCTGACAAGTTGGGAGTGTCATTTGTCGGTACTTGCTGGCGAGAGGGCACAACTGGCTCAGGAGAAATGAAAGGTTTTTTTGAAGAAGAGCTTGATGATTTCTTCCGTTTAGCTGGAGAAGCTGATTTACTCATTGGTTTTAATTCTCTTGGTTTTGATTTACCCGCGCTTTCTCCTTATTATCGAGGGGATTTATTCAAACTACAGAATTTGGATCTGCTGGATCGGATTAAGAAGAAGCTTGGCCACCGCATCAGTCTGGATGCGGTGGCCAAAGAAACTATCGGCCGTGGCAAATCGGGTAACGGTTTGGACGCGATTAAGTATTATCAGGCCGGAAATCGTCAGGCTTTAGCTGAATACTGTCTAGAAGACGTGGCGATTACCCGCGATGTTTATGATTATGGTTTGACCAAAGGCAAAATCAAGTTTCGCAACAAGTGGAATCGCTTAATTGAAGCCGAGATTGATTTTTCGTTTGTGTTGCAAAAAGATTTGGGAACTCAGATGAGCTTGATCTAGCGTGATAAGATGTGCTTATGCAGTTCGATGGCTTGACGGTATCCGCCCAGGGTAAAATTATAGTTGATAATTTTTCGTTGGTGATTAAACCCGGTGAGTTGCACTGTTTGTTTGGTCCCAATGGCTCAGGCAAGAGTAGTTTGAGTTTGGCGGTGGTGGGGCATCCCGATTATCAGATAAAGCAGGGAAAGTTACTGATTGATGGCGAAAATTGGCTTAAATATTCCCCTGAGCAACGTGCCAGAAAAGGGTTGTTTCTTCAGTTTCAACAGCCGGTAGAAGTGCCGGGGGTGAGGGTGCACCAGTTTCTGCGTCAAGCTTATCTCAGTCGCGAGTGGCCAGAGGCACATAAGCGATTGAGTGCTTTCGAGTTTTTCCAATATTTGGAAAAACTCGCGAGCTTTGTTGATCTGAAACTAGCTTTCTTGCAGCGAGGTCTGAACGAAGGATTTAGCGGCGGAGAAAAAAAACGGTTAGAAGTTCTGCAAATGTTGGTTTTGGCGCCACGTTTTGCAATCTTAGATGAACTTGATTCTGGTCTTGATTTTGACGCATTGCAAATCTTGACCCAACAAATAAAAACACTGCAACAACAGCACCAAACCGGTATTTTACTCATTACTCACAACGCCAAGATAATAGAGTATTTACAACCAAACTTTGTTCATGTCATGATTAAAGGTCGAATCACCCAGACGGGTGGAGTTGAGTTGATCGAAAAATTAGAAAAAACAGGATATCAGGCATAAAAAGGAGGAGTTTATGAGCCACCAATTAACCGAGCAAGTCAAGTTATTACAAAAAGCTGTAATTATGGCTGATGGCGAGCTCTTGATACTCAAGCGCTCGCCCCACGCTCACACTCGTCCCGCCCAGTGGGATTTACCCGGCGGTAACTGCGAGTGGCCACAAAGCAATACCGACGTTGCCAACCCCAATCTGCCAGAACTATTGCGAGAAATCCAAGAAGAAACCGGAATTGTTGTTGAGGCTAATTCACTCAGTGCCGTGCCACTACACGTAAGTACTTACTTCGAAGCTGACAAACAGGTTTATACAATTATCGTTGGCTGGAAAATTTTTTTGCCGGCTCAATCTCCAGTCGTGATTAGTGAGGAACACACCGAATTTGCTTGGATTAAATTAGATCAGTTCGATCGGTATGATTTTGGCTTCGCTGGGAAGTCGAATGGGTTTATTAGGAAAATGGTAAGTCAAAAATAATTGAACAAATATCACTAGAAAAAAATTAAGCTGTTTGTTATAATTTTCTCAATCGCAGGTTTGGCTCTAAAGTTACAGCAGTGGTCAGTTCGACCAAAAAACCACCATTAGGGTGGTTTTTTGTTGGATTAAAATTGGCTGATATACTACTGCCGCGATGGGAAATGTGAAGACGGCAACAAACAATAAATCAAGAGTTAGCAAAAAGCGGGAAGACGAAAAGAATACTCAGTATTTTCCGGGCTGGAGCGATCCGGTGGATCGCTACAGCCATATTAGCAGACTCAAGTTATCGCCAGCGTTGGTCAAAGAAATTTCGGGGATTAAGGCCGAGCCGGAATGGATGTTGCGCCAGCGGCTGGAAGCGCTGGCGCAGTTCCAGAGTAAATCTTTACCCAGTTGGGGCCCAGATTTAACTGATCTCAATTTTGACAACTTTCAATACTTTATGAAGCCGACTGACAGTGTGGCCACTTCGTGGGCAAAGGTTCCAAGTGCGATTAAAAATACCTTTACCAAGCTGGGATTGCCTCAAGCTGAGCAATTGGTGCTGTCCGGTGTCAAAGCTCAATATGACAGCGAAGTGGTGTACGGCTCGCTCCATGATTCGTGGAAGGAGAAAGGAGTGGTGTTTTTGTCGATGGACGAAGGGTTGAAGTTATATCCAGATTTAGTTAAACAGTACTTTGGTAAATTAGTGCCCAGCGGTGATAATAAATTTGCTGCTTTAAATTCCGCTGTTTGGTCAGGAGGATCGTTTGTGTATGTGCCCAAGGGAGTGAAAATTGAGCTGCCGCTCCAGACTTACTTTCGTATTAATGCCAACCGAGCAGGACAGTTTGAGCGGACTCTAATCATTGTTGACGAAGGTGCCTCAGTTCACTATGTCGAGGGGTGTACCGCGCCGGTCTTTTCTCAAAGTAGTTTACACTCAGCTGTAATTGAAGTGTTTGTCAAGAAAGGTGGACGCTGTCAGTACACCACAGTGCAAAACTGGTACAAAAATGTTTATAACTTGGTGACCAAACGGGCGTGGGTTGAAGCAGAAGGTGTAATGATCTGGACAGATTTTAATTTGGGGAGCAAGGTAACGGTCAAGTATCCAAGCTTGGTTTTGGCCGGTAAAGGTGCCAAAGGGGAAACACTAAGTATGGCGCTGGCCGGGAGCGGCCAGCGCCAAGACACCGGCAGTAAAGCGATTCACTTAGCTCCGCACACCAGCTCTACCATTGTCTCCAAGTCGATCAGTAAAGATGGCGGGAGGACTAGCTATCGTGGTCTGGTCAACGTTGGACCTAAAGCTCATCATAGTCAAAACAGCGTGGTGTGCGACGCGCTGATTTTGGACGAGCACTCACAATCTGATACTTATCCGACCCAGAAGATTTTTCAAGCTCAGGTTAATGTGCAACACGAAGCAACTGTCTCCAAAGTTGGAGAAGAACAACTGTTTTACTTAATTAGTCGAGGGATCAGTGAGCAAGATGCGAGGAAAATGATTGTTAATGGTTTTGTCAGCGAGTTGGTGCGAACTTTGCCACTGGAGTACGCAGTCGAAATGAACCGCTTGATTGAGTGCGAGATGGAAGGCAATGTGGGATGAAAATCATTGACATTGATCAACCAGGTGAGCACGAAGTAATGCTTGAAAAAGCTGGGGATTACTTGGTACGCTTGTTGGTCAAACAGGCGCACGTCAAAATCACTGGTCGTTGGCAAGTAAATCCACGTTCGCAGCTTGACGTTAGTGTAATAGTTCAGCATATGGTCGGTGAAAATTCTGCCACCGTGTCGCTCAAGGCAGTTGCTCAATATCGATCCAAAATCAAGATCAGCGGGAAAATTATTATTGAATCGGGTTGTTCTGAAGCTAAATCATTTTTCTCCGCGCGAGTTCTCGCTGTATCAAAAACAGTTCAAGCTGAACTACATCCTGAACTTGAAATAAATCACAATGATGTCCAGTGCTCGCACGCAACTAGTATTTCCTCAATTGATGATAAGCAGTTATTTTACTTGCTGTCGCGCGGCTTGAGTCGACAAGCCGCGCGACAGCTAATCATCTCTGGTTATTTAGCTTAATTTATGTTACACTGAAAGATCAGTGATGTGGAAAAATTTTATTTCTCGACTAGCAACAAGTACCAAACAGCGACCACAAGTTGCTGCAGGTCTTGACGTGTCTGATGTTAGAATCAAGGGCAGCGTGATCAACAGTATAAAAAAATACCGTCAAACCTATCTAAATTTGGAAAAATATGAATGCGGCTCTAAATGCTCCACCAAAGGTATGGCTGACCCTGAATTTGTGCAAAAGTATTTACGAAAACTTTCGCCAACAGGTTAAGTTTCAAGAGCCGCTGAAGGAGTTTGATACTAGATATCCTGATCGTTTGGAAGCAATTCTTGGTTCGGTTTCACAGTCTTTCGATCATACATATTTATACCCCACTGTTTTGGAAGCGGCAGCGGCGTATTATTACAAAATTAATTGTTTACACCCATTTGAAAACGGTAACAAACGCATGTGTATTTTGTATACCGATGCGTTTTTATTTTTTCATGATTTAGAGCTGACGCTTTCGCATAAACAGATGTATGATTTAGCATTGTTTGTGGCACAAGCGTCGCGTGAGTATCAACTCAAACCGGATAATGTGCACTCACTCTGTATGTTAATTATTAGTGATCACGTTAAGCCACGGAATCAATCATTAGTGTCAGCAATCGCTCAATACATTCCTGAAACTTTGAAAAAAAGATTAAAAAGAGGAAGGTAAACGAGTACTAATTTTGAATGATAATTTATGCTTAATCCAAAGTTGCTTAAGTCCCAATTTCCCATTTTTCACACTTACCCAAACTTAATATATTTAGATAACGCGGCCACTACCCAAAAACCTGAAACGGTAATTGAGGCGATTGGTAAGTACTACGAAACGTCAAATGCCAACGTGCATCGCGGAGTACATAAATTATCCGATATTAGTACTAATAACTGGCTAGAAGCAAGAAATACTATTGCACAATTTTTTAGTGCCTTACCCGAAGAGTTGATCATAACCCGAAACACTACCGAAAGTATTAATGCAGTGGCGTATGGGTGGGGTGAGCGAAATTTACGGGTCGGTGATGTAATTATCAGTAGCGTGATGGAACATCACGCGAACATTGTACCGTGGCAAGAGCTGTGCGCGCGCACCGGCGCGCGGCTTGAATTTATCCCAGTTTTATCCACTGGCCAGTTAGATTATGAGTGGTTAGAAAAACATCTAAATCAACAAGTTAAGTTGGTGGCAGTTACATATTTATCTAATGCGCTGGGCACAGTTAACGACGTTGGTCGCGTGATTGAGCTCGCAAATAAATATCGTGTGCGCGTACTGTTGGACGCGGCTCAAGCCGCGTCCAGAATTAAAATTGATTTTAACAAAATTGG
>DAOOPX010000001.1:0-14475 GCA_035388465.1 Candidatus Woesebacteria bacterium | reverse complement strand
CAAATTTTGGATAGTGAAAATATTGCTGTGCGCTCTGGTCACCACTGTTGTATGCCGCTGCACACGCACTTTGGTTGGCCGGCGACTGTTCGCGCCAGTTTTGGGGTTTATAATTCACCGGAAGATATCGACAAACTGATTGATGGGTTGAAGAAAGTCAAAAAAGTATTTGGTTAGTAACTAGATAAATATGAATGAGGATAAACATTTTTTAGAGCAAGCAATTGCTAAATCAAGAAAATCGCTGGACGAAGGAAATTTTCCTGTTGGGGCAGTGGTAGTCAAAGATGGTGAAATATTAGCCTCGGCGGTTAGTGTTCCGTTTCCGGGATTATTTCACGCCGATTCTAAAGCAGTCACTGAGGCGTTTAATATAAATGGCTTTTTACCAGGCGCGACTTTATATATTGGTTTGGAATCTTGCCTAATGTGTACTGCGGTGGCGTACTGGGCGGGAATCAGGCGAATTGTGTACGCTGTGTCGAAGAGTAAAGTGTCAGGTGATTACTACGAAACCCCAGCTAATGCCCGCCCATTAATTAAAACGTTTAATCAGCCAATTGAGTTTGTTCATCTCAAAGAGCTGGAGGCTGAAGCGTTGACAGTGGTCAGAGAGTGGGAAGCCAAACAAGGTTTAAAACAGTGATAAGTGATAACGCTGACAATCTTTACCAGCAGGTGATTCTAGAGGAGGCCAAGTACCCAAAAAACTTTGGTGAGTTAACTGGCTTGCAGATAATTAAAGCTGAACGAAATATTAGCTGTGGCGATAAAATCACGGTGGGAATGAAGCTGAGTGCCGATGGGAAAAAGATTGACGAAGTCAAATGGCAGGGGAGCGGCTGTGCGATCAGCACAGCCGCGATGAGTGTTTTATCCGAGATGATCAAAGGCATGAGCATCAAACAAGTGTTGGGGCTCAAGAGCGAAGCTCTGCTTGCCCAGCTTGGATTGACGCAGATCAGTTCGATGCGACTCAAGTGTTTGAGCTTGGGATTGATGACAGTCAAAAGGGCATTGGCATTAGAGTTAACCAAGGAAAAACAGTGAAACAACAGACACAATTTTTGACAAAACCAATCAAAGAACTAGATTACTGTTTTGTTGGTTCGGATAACCGAGTGAAGCTGAACGCGGTGAAAAGGGCAACTGGAGATCATTGGCCGCAAGCGGTGGTTAAAGGATTTAAAGTTAATTCTGGAGTGCCGGCACAACCTAGAACCGATGACGAAACAAAACAAGGTGCAATTAACCGGGCAAAATTGGCGTTAACAACTGGTTTAGCTGAGTTGAAAAAGAAGAACAAAGTTGTTTGTTTAGGCTTTGGGCTGGAGGGCGGTGTGTGCGACTTGGGAGAAGAGTTGTGGTCAACGGTTTGGGGAGCGGTGGTGGATCAGGATGGTCGCGTTCACACCGCCAACGGCTCCCGGATTAAGCTACCACCAATTATTGCTGATCCGATTAGAGCTGGAGAGGAAATGGGGCCAGTTTTAAGCCAGCTTTTCGCCGGTGCCGATATTCGTCACAACCAAGGGATGATTGGGGTTGTGACGCGTAACTTTGTCACCCGCACCGATGAGTACGGCAACATTGCGAAGTTAGCTTTAGGACTTTGGTATGGCGCAGGGTGGGAAAAAGCTATAGAAACTTGATTCCCAAAGCATCAGCATCATCTGAGTTGGTTGGTGAGATTGGAGTCGCATCTGACGGCACAGTCATCCAGTGAGCAAAACTATTTTTAATTTCTTCAGCTGTTGTTCCATCAAATTGTCTCATTTGGGGTGTCCTGGACCTGACTATCCTTATCGCAATTTGTCCACTGCTATCAGGTCGTGTGTTTTCTCGGTCAATTCTCCAACCCCCATGTCTTAAAGCTTCATCAATTTTGGCGGCGTGATAAATCAAATGATCCATCACTTTTCCAATTTCTGCTATCGGAAATGCATAAACAATTGCCTCTTCTCTTAAGATCTCTCTTTCAACACCAGGATCATTATCTTCTTTCTTACTTGGGACTGGGGTAGTAGATTCATTTTTTGGTTCAAACATAATATATCCATTATTAATTATACTGATCGCATTTTCTTCTGCTTCTTCCTCTTTGTCAAGTTCGAGCAGAAAAATAGAAAAAGCACGAGACCCCGGAAGCTTTGGCGTAGTCGGGATCAAGCTGGTTTTTCAGCCATTGAGTTAGAACGGTAGATTAATTAAATTTTGAGTTTCGGTGTCACTTTGTTGTTATCACCTCAAATTTGATCCATCTAGTTGGCACCAAACCAGGTTTCAACCTCGTTTCAACCAAACTTCATCCCTATTAATTAGCAAAATTTTGCTACAACTTTTAAAAGATAAATTTAATGCATGGTTCTACTTGTCGCCTGCTTACGAACACTCCAGATCTAACTACCAGTCAGTTACAAAAGACTAACACTGCTTTCCAACTTACCTTGCTCAATTAGCTTAAAGATTTAGCAAAATTTTGCTACAACAAAGGAAACCCAATTTAACTTATGTAAGCCGAATGAAAGAATTGGATAATAGATTGGCTGTTTTCTCACACTTCGATCCCGATTTACATCGGGACTCAGTGTGACAGCGTCATCTCTTAGTTTAACTGACCCTTGTCAGACAATGTTATACTCTTGGCAGATGAATCCTGAACTCAATCCACCAAAGCAATTTACCGCCAAATTTGAAGAAAAAATTGAGTTTAATGACAAGTTTGCGGAGTATCACTTTGAGCTGACTGAGCCGCACGAAATTGGTTTTAAGTCTGGTCAGTATGTTTCAATTCAGATCGATGATGCTGGACACCGGCGCTCATACTCGATTACCTCTTCGCCAGCTACCCAACATGGAATTGAGTTACTGATAGATCGCTCTCCTGGTGGAATTGGGTCGCAGTATTTAGATAACCTCAAATTTGGCGATAGTATTCGTGGGATTGGGCCGATGGGCCAGTTTGTGCTGACAGGAAAAGGTGAAGAGGCGTTAGTGTTTATTGCCACTGGCTCGGGGATTGCACCGATGCGAAGTATGATTTTAGATCTAGTGCAAGTGCGCCAAGACCAGCGAGAGATTGTGCTCTACTGGGGGATGCGCAATGCTAATGATTTATTTTGGTTAGATGAGTTTCAAGGATTGGTCGAGCAGCTACCCAATTTCCATTTTTATCCCACCTTGTCGCAACCCCACCCAGAGTGGACGCTCAGTACTGGCAGAGTGACCGATTTGGTCTTGGCGCATGAGTTTCGCCCTGCCACGGGATTTTACCTGTGTGGCAGGGCGAACATGATCCAAGACGTGAGTAAAATTTTGACAGAAAAAGGAGTTAGCCCAACCAACATTCACGTTGAGAAATTTTTTTAACTGCAATTCTTTAAAATATAATATTCAATAATTAATTAACGAAAACAAAGGAACAATATGTCTGATCAGCGCAATGTTACCACCAAACAAATTGGTAAGTACCAAGTTTCTGTAATCAGGGAAAAATGTATTAGCGCGGCCAGCTGTGTGGCGATAGCCGGCGGTGTGTTTGAACTTGATGAGGAGGGAATTGCTCGAGTGATCAGTCAAGAGGGAAACGATGATGAGACGAAATTATTAGCGGCTCAAAGTTGCCCCACCGCCGCGATTGAAGTAATTGACACTGAAACTGGTGTTCAAGTCTGGCCAATTGAGTCAGAATAGTAGTTATGTTCCTTATTAGTCATTGACAACTGGAATTAATTAGGCAGAATATAGATCAAAGGAGTGTTAAATAGCATCAAACTATGAATAAACTTACACCATATATTTTCCCTGCCTTAGTAGTCATCATTGTAGTCTTTTTGATCACCAGGTGGTATGACCGACGTGGTGAAATTTCTGACTATGGCGAAGGTATCGAGATTGAGAATTTGTCTGAAGAAGAGCTGAGTGAAGCTTTGAGTGGCGTTGGGGATTATACGACAGTACCACTAGAAGAAGTTGCTCCGAAAGTGACCGAAACAGAGGATGAGGCGGTTCAAAAAACTTCACCTATTCAACCTCTTAATGGAGTGTTGCGCTATGAGATTGAGGACGGTAAGGTCAAATTAAGTGTGATTGCCAGTGGTGCTGAAAATGATAATTATTACGTTTGGTTGCAACCGGATGGAGCAACCGAGCCGAAACAAGCTTTTGCTTTGACAGAAGGTAAAGGCGGCCTGATCGGTAGCGGTGCTTTTTCAGTTGAGCAACTGCCGGTTGATGTGATGATCACGAGGGGGATGAGCTTGGATAGAGATATGGGCAACGTGGTCCTCAAGGGTAGGGTCAATGAAGAGGTATCCGAATAACTCCAGATTGGCTGTTGCATCACACCTCAAGTGTGCTATAAATAGAGTAGTAAGTAGCATCCTAAAGAAAGGACACGTATGGCATATAGCTATACCAATGCTAAAAAACAGGTTTACTACCTGCATTTCAAAGATGTGACCCTCAAAAATGGTCGCAAACAGAGAATTTATTTCTTCGCTCGCGATGTTCGCAGCGGCTCACTTGACGCTGTTCCTGCTGGTTACGCCGTCATGGAGACCAAACGCACCAACATGCCTGTGTTGAAGAAAAAATAAGCGTTGATTTTTTTGGAACTAAATCCCCCCTACTTCGCTAAAGCTTCGTAGGGGGGATTTTTATTCTAAATAACGAGATCCCGCAGACAAGCGGAGTCAAGTTTGATACACTAGAAAACGCAATGACAATCTATATTGGCGCAGATCATCGGGGGTTTGAGCTCAAGAATGAGCTCAAACCGTGGTTAGAAGAATTAGAGGTTACTGTGGTTGATTTAGGACCAGAAGAGTTTGATCCGGATGACGATTATCCTGATGTGGCGATTGCGGTGGCGGAGGCGGTCGCCTCCGCCACCGATGCTCTCGGCATTTTAATCTGCGGTTCAGGCGTGGGAGTCAACATCGCTGCCAACAAAGTCAGAGGAGTTCGTGCCGCCCAAGGTTGGTCTGTAGATCAAGTAGAGCACGCCAAGCAACATGATCATATCAATGTCCTTTCTCTCGCTTCAGATTATTTTGAGTTGGATCAAGCCAAAGAGTTAGTTTCAGTATTTCTTGATGCACCCAAGTTGACAGAAGAGAAGTATCTGCGGCGAGTGGCTGAAATTGGTAAGTATGAAGAAGAAAAAAACTGATAAAAAAAAACTAGCAATTTTACCCTCGATTTTGACTGAGGATATGACAGAAGCAGCCAGCCAGCTGCAGCTGGCTGGTCAAGCCGGGATCCAAATAGTCCAAATTGATATCATTGATGGTTTTTATGCTGACAATCTAACATTAACCCCAGCTGATTATGCTTTCTTGGACTTCGATCAACTTAATGCTGATTTTCACCTGATGGTAGAAGAGCCAATGGATTATGTGTACGAGTTAATCGATTTCAAAGCTCAATTACCCATCAGAGTGGTAATTGCTCAAATTGAGAAGATGTCCAGTCAAGAGAATTACGTCAAGTTGGTGCGAGATCAAGGTTGGCAAGTAGGCTTGTCCCTCGATTTATATACACCGCTTGACTCGATCGATGAAGAAGTTTTGAGCAAGTTAGATGTAATTCAAGTAATGAGTGTTGAGGCGGGGCAACAGGGCCAAAAATTTTCTGAACACATCTGGTCGTTGATTGACCAGGTGGTTGAGTATCGAGCTAAAAATCAGCTTGATTTTCAGATTATAGTTGATGGTGGTATCAACGTTGTCAAAATGAAAAAACTCAAAAAACTCGGTGTGGACAGTGTCGCTATAGGCAGCGCGTTGTGGCAATCAGATGATTTTGCTGCTACCTATGCAAAGATGAATCAGGTATGTTGAAATGCTGATTAATTTAATAGAAAGAAAGTCAAATGAAAGCCAACGTAGCCATTCCAGGTCCCAAGCAGTACTGTACTATCGATACTGTCACAATATTTGGTAGCGCCGATGTGGATCGTCAGCACCCACTTTATCAGGAAGTGTTCAAAGTGGCACGATACTTGGCTTACAACGGGATTACTGTGGTCAATGGTGGCGGCCCAGGAACGATGGAGGCCGCCACCCTCGGCGCCGAGTCTGCGGGCGGGCGGACAGTGGCGGTGACTTTCCAGCCACACGATATGCCGGAGTTTGAGGGGCGAGCATCTAGTAACGTTGTTGATCTGGAAATTAAAACGGCCAATTACGTGGAGCGGATGTTCGGCCTGATCGATCAGGCCGATGCTTTTGTTTGTTTTCAAGGCGGTACCGGTACACTGAGTGAGTGGACCACCGCTTGGTTACTCAGTCATCTTTATTATGGTAAGCACAAACCGATTATTTTTTATGGTGAGTTTTGGCATGAAGTATTACGAGTAATCAGTAATAATTTTTTCATTGGTGAAAAAGAACACAAGGTTTATAAGATAGTAAAAAATCAAGAAGAGGTAATTGCTGCCTTGCAATTTTTTGAAACTGAGTTGCGGGAGCGTTCGCAGTTGCCGCAAAAGGAATAAGCAGATGACGAAACAAACTGTCCTAAGTATTGGCTCAAGCTTGGTTGATATCTTTGTAACTTCAGATCAGTTCCAACTACAATCTACTGATGGTGGCTTACTTCTTTGTCATACATATGGCGACAAACTTGAGCTTGATAGTTTATCTGTCAGCACTGGCGGTGGAGGGAGTAACACCGCGGTGGGTCTTGCTCGGCTAGGTTTTGCTGCAACGCTGGTTAGCGAGTTGGGTAAAGATGAATTTGCCCAATTAGTCTTAAACGATTTAAATAAAAGTAACGTTGATATTTCTAAAATGATCAACGAGAGGCGCGAGCAAACTGGTGGCTCGGTAATTTTGGTTGGTCCGAGTGGGGATCGGACGGTGATGGTGCACCGGGGTGCGGCCTCGCTGCTGGATCCACCGGATTTACCTGAGGCGTTGCTTAAATCAGCTGATTGGGTGCATTTGAGTAGTATTTCCGGTAGACATAGCACGCTCAAAGAAATTTTTCATCACCGTGGGGAAATGAAACGTTTGTCTTGGAATCCGGGCATGGCAGAACTAAATCTGCTTGCAGCTGGTCAATTTGATCTGTTGTCACTGCCGGTGGAAATTCTGTTTGTGAACGAAAAAGAGTGGGCAGTGCTGAGAGCACTGCACTCGATCTTGCTAACGCAAATTCCAGTAGTGGTGGTGACCAATGGGCCGAAGGGGGGTAGGGTGTTTGTCAAAGGAGCAGAGCAGCGTTTTGACAGTCTGGTCGCCCGCGCCGTGGATGCCACCGGCGCGGGCGACGCTTTCGCCACCGGTTTTGTTGCCGCTCATCTTTGGCAAAAATCGATCGAGGAGTGTGTCCAATTTGGTCTCCGTAACTCAACCTCAGTGATTCAGCATTTTGGCGCAAAAACTGGGTTGTTATCTAAAGATCAAATTTTGTCCTCACAGTGACATTCTCCGTCGCTTTTGTTACACTGGACTGAAGAAAAGTACTGCCCTATGTCTGATTACAAACAAATTCTCCAGCAAGAGATTGAGGACCTGAAGGTACGCGTGACCCAAGCTCAGGGTTTGCCAGAAGAAATGTCGAATAAACTGAAGAAAGACATTGTGGCGCTTGAGCGCTCGGTGGAGCTAGGTAGTTACGACGAAAAGTACGAAAAAGTTTCCAAATTTATTGATTGGGTGCTGAAAATTCCTTGGGAAAAAGAAACTCCAGATAGATTGGACCTAGAAGTTACTAGACAAATTTTTGAAAAACATCATTTTGGCATGCAAGAGGTCAAAGATCGGTTTCTTGAGTATGTGGCGGTGTTGAAAATGCGTAAAGAGCAGTTTGGCGATACTGAATTTCGAGCACCAGTGTTGTTACTAGTTGGTCTGGTGGGTACTGGTAAAACCACTTTTGCCTATTCGTTGGCTGAGGCTTTAGATCGCAAAATGGTTCGTATCCCGTTTGGCGGCATGGGTGGTGCCAAGGAATTACGTGGTGATTCTCGGTTACTTCTGGGCGCTGAGCCGGGCAGGGTGATCAAGGGAATTTGTGAAGCTGGCGTTCGTAATCCGGTGATTTTGCTCGACGAGATTGACAGAAGCGCTGAAGAAGCCAATCGGGATATTATGGGTGTGCTCGTTGAGTTGCTTGATCCGGCGCAAAATAATGCATTTCGCGATACCTATATCGATTACCCAGTTGATTTGTCACACGCAATTTTTATCGCGACTGCGAACAATACCACCCAAATTGTGACCGCGGTGTTAGATCGATTAGAGAAAATCTCGATGCCTAGCTATACCGATCATGAAAAAATGGTGATCGCGCAAAAGTATGTGTTGCCGGGACTGCTGGAAGCGGCCGGACTCAAACCAGAACAGTTTATTATTGAGGAAAACGTTTGGCCCGCCGTGATCCGGCCGCTGGGTTATGACATGGGGATTCGTTCACTGCAGCGCACCTTGCAAGGCGCGGTGCGCAAGGCAGCGCGCATTATCGTCGAAAAAGGTTACCCACAGATTGTGGTGAACGAGCAAAACCGGAAAATTTTCTTGCCGCAGTATTAGCAAGTTTAGTGTGCTGATAAAATCAAATTTTTACGACAAGTTTGTGTTGGTGCGTTGTTTAACTAGCCGTTGTTGCTGGATTATCAGTTTGAAGTGAGGTTTTTAACTTTTCTGTAATAGTAATTAATAATGTGACGATCTGTTCTAAACGCTCGAAGAATAGGTCTGTCATTCTCTCAACAACAACGTTCGCATCTTCCATGATTGTTGCTTTGTCACTAGCGAGGCTATCAATTTCGTCTATCGAACTAGAAATTAACATACGTAATTTTGTGATTAACTTCAATAAATCCAGAGAATACAAGTAATTTGGATTATTCTTTTTAAATAAACGATCGATTTCATAATCTAGATCATCAAAAATACTTATCAGTTCTTGGCACATTTCATACTCGTCATTAATGCTAGATGAATTTAAGCGATTTTCGACTTTAGATTGCTCATAACGGTCAATTAATTTATAAATTTCCGAGATTATTACAGGTATTTGATTGAGCCATAATTGTTCTGGAGTAAGTTGCTGAGATTCTGATCTTCCTAAGACATCTGTTAAATGAAGAATAGCTGCGTGTATACCTGCTAATGAAGCCGCAACACTTTCAGCAATTACATCAGGCGAAACCGGGCGCTCAAAACCACCGGTATTGTTTTGAGATTCTTGATTAGTCATATGGATTTTTTATCTGTAACTGATCGGTATTTTCTTCTTCTTCTTCTTCTTTGTCAAGCACAGCTGGGAAAAATCAATAGCGCGAGATCCCGACGGAGCTTTAGCGGAGTCGGGGTCAAGGACGTCTCGAAAAAGTACAAACTTCATCCCGATTTACATCATGATCGGGGTGACACATTGAGTTCGCAATCCCGCTTCTGTCTTTTCCAACCGTTAACCTAGTCCGTTAGATCGTCATTTTTTTAAGTTACGGAGTCATTTTTTTGCAATTACCCTAAATTTGAGCAAACTACTCTTTTTTAAACTAGGTTTCAACCTCATTTCAACCGAAAACTGCCCCAATTAATTAGCAAAATCTTGCTAAAACTTAAGAGTATTCAATTCAACATTGCGATCATCAAATCGCTCAATTGTTAATTTTCCTGATTTGAATAGTAAGTAACTACTAAAAACAGAGCTTAGTTATTATATGTTTTGCTCAGTCAGACCAATACTTTTAGCAAAATTTTGCTACAAGCATAAAAAGAGACGGTGGAAATATCTGCTAAGATATAACTGTGATTGTGGCAAATAACTTAAGCGAGCTGAAGGAGTTGTTGGAGGAAAATTTTACTAATTTGCCGTTGGTGACAAAAGTAACTGACATTGTTCACGGCGAGGGCGATGCCCGAGCCGAAGTGATGTTTATTGGTGAAGCGCCGGGGTACCACGAACATGTGCAGCGCCGGCCGTTTGTGGGGCGATCGGGGCAGTTACTGCGTAAAACCCTGACTGAAGTTGGCTTGTCTCCAGAGCAAGTTTTCATCTCAAACATTGTCAAAGCCCGACCGCCCGACAACCGAGATCCACTGCCAGAAGAAATTGAAGCTTTTCGCCCGTTTCTCAATCGCGAGATTGAGCTGATCGATCCGCAGCTAATTGTGACACTAGGACGCTTCAGTATGGCAAAATTCCTTCCCGACGCGCGAGTTTCTCAAGTTCACGGCCGGGTGCATCGGGTGATTTGGCAAGAAAAGCCAGTTTACGTTTTACCCATGTACCACCCGGCCGCGGCACTCCGTTCCGCTCAGTTGAAAACCACGTTCGTCAACGATTTCGAAAAAATTATCCCGGTATTAAATTGGGTTAAAGAGGAAGTAACCAAACAAAACCAAGTTAAGATGGTGCGAGAGGCACTTCAATAATTGTTGGTGTGATAAGATAAACGAGTGTTAAAACCCGAATTAATCTTATTTGTCATCCCGGTAATTGTGGTTTTTTCCGTTTTAATTTTGTATCGATTTCAAGGTAAAAAGTACGTATTAAATTTTGATCTTGTACAATTTTTATACAATTTTGTGTTTGCGCCATTAGTTTTCGTTTGGATCAAAACGATTTTTTTTGTTATCTTGACTACCAGTCCCGATTTATTTTTAAGTGATAAGCAGGTTTTTTTTGCTGACACACTTTTTAGCCTAATTTTTCTTTATATTTACGCTTTTTTCAGTATGCATTCCTTGACCAAAACATTTCATCTGAAAAACTTTGATCCACTTTATGACATTTTTCATGACTCTGAATATATGCATTTATGGCTGTCGCACGTAGTATTGTTCATGGGTGGTATGTTGATTCTTACTATTCTTGCTTTAGCCAATTTATTCGCGCCGTTTAATTTTTCTCTATCACCGTTTACATTCATCATTGCAATGTTGGGATCATTTTTGGTTGGAATTGGTTTTTATCTAGTCTTATTAATTTCGGAACCTTTGCAACAAAAACGTCTGACCTTGAGCAGATTAGTCAAGCTCGGAATAGGCATATTTTTTAGCACTCATTTGATTGGTTACTATTTTGGTTCACCAACCATTAGTGCTGCGTATCTTTTCTATTGGTCAAGCTTGTCGTACTTTGGTGGAGCTTTTGTATTTGCTTTTTTGGATTATAAATTTTCCAGTATCAGTAATGCTTTGGATAAACTGATTGGATATGTAAAATATCAACGTTGGGGAGAAAATATTCAGCTGTTTAATAAAAAATAATTAGATGATTTAAGAAAGGTTTATTATGTCAAATTTACAACTCCTGCCTCTTGGTGGGATGGGCAACGTCACCCAAAATATGTATCTTTATGAATACGAAGACGAAATCTTGTTAGTCGATTGTGGGATTGGGTTTCCCACAACTTATATGCCAGGCATCGATATCCTCGTCCCAGATATCACCCCGTTATTAAAAAAACTCGAAGCGGGTAAAAAAATTGTGGGGATGATTTTGACTCATGGTCATGATGACCACATTGCGGCACTGCCGTATGTTTTACCCCACTTACCCGAGTTTCCCATTTTTGGTTCGCCTCTAACGATTGGGTTTGCTCAAGAGAGAGTGAGTGAGCTGAATCGCGAAGTGGAGTTTCGTGTGGTTGAAACTGGTAAAGAAGTGCGCTTAAGTCCCAATTTTGGTTTTACCTCGTATAACATGACGCACTCGGTTCCAGATACCCGTCATTTGTTAATTACCACGCCAGTTGGATCAATTTATCATGGGAGTGATTTCAAAATTGACCCAAGACCAGTTGATGGGGCGGTGAGCGATTTAGAGAGTTTGGCTAAACTGGGTGAGCAAGGTGTTTTGTGTGTGTTACTAGATTGTTTACGGGTGGAAAAAAATGAGCCGGCCGAGCCTGAATCAACAATTGGAGCTGAGTTTGAAAAACTGATGGCTAATACCAAAGGTAAGTTCATTTTAACTCTGATGAGTTCTCACATTCACCGGATTCAACAAGCCGTTGACGTGGCTCAAAAATTGGGCAGGAAAGTGGTGTTTGTGGGCAGATCGGTTGAACAAAATGTCAGAGTTGCTCGAGATTTGGGCAAACTTAAAGTTCGCCAAGACCAAATTATAGATAAAAAACAAATTGATACTTTGCCTGACAACCAAGTGTGTTTAATCATTGCCGGAAGCCAGGGGCAAGAAGGCTCTTCATTGGTCAGGGCAATTTTTGGTGAGCACCCTGCTTTACAAATTAAAGCAGATGATACGGTAGTGTTTTCCGCCGATGCGATTCCAGGCAATGAGGTGCCATACTATCAATCGATCGATGAGCTGGCTGGTAATGACGTCCGCGTGTTGTACCCAGCTATCGAACCAGGTTTACACCATTCTGGGCACGCGAGTAAGCAGGAGCAGCGACAGGTAGTGGAGCTGCTGAAGCCGAAGCTGGTAATGCCGATCGGCGGCGCCGATCGGCATAGATATTTGTTCGCGATAAACATCGCTCGTCTATTGGGTTACTCGGGCGAGCAAATCTTGCGACCTCGGAGTGGTGAAACGGTGGTATTTACTCAAGATGGAGCGAGTATTGGTTCCAAGTTTGAGCTGCGTCCCACCACAGTTGATGGGCTGGGAATTGGGGATGTCGGCCCAGTGGTTCTGTCAGACCGGCTCAAGCTTGGCGATGCAGGAATTGTGGCGGTGATTGTGCCCAGAGTTAAGGGCGAGCTAAAGCTCGACCAAATTCAGCTGATTTCCCGCGGGTTTGTATTCATGCAAAAAGCTGATGAAGTGATCGAGTTCATCAAACAAACTGTGCGTGACGCAATTTCTCAAAACAAAAATTTATCCGACAAAGAGTTGGGGCAAACAATCGAAAAAAGATTGGTGCGCAAGTTGTACAAGATAATTAAGCGAGAACCATTGGTAATTGCGAACATCGTGAGTTTCAAGGCATAGCAGCTCTCCAATTTTTAACTCCTGCTTGAACGCAAGCGAAAAGTATGATATATCCTATAATATGGGAAAAAGGCGGAAACGTTCGAAACTGCCATTCAAGCTCGATCTTAAAGCTCACACGCTTTATACCATTGTTGGAGTGTTGTTGATCTCAATTGGTTTGTTAGTTTTAATCTCGTTTTCTGGTCAGGGGGTTTGGTTAAGTAGCATTAATAGTTTTCTAATCTCAAAACTGGGTTTGGCGTTAATGTTCTTGCCATTTATATTTATTTCCAGTGGATTAATCTTTCTCCAGTTTAAATGGCCAGCCGCCAAACCCAACGTGCTATTGGGCACAATCATGATTTTCTTGGGTTGGATGAGTTTGTTTCGTAATGGTGAGGTTGGTTTGGCAACCAACCAAAATTTAGGCCGGCTGCTTTCTGCAGCCGGCGCAGTGGTTTTTTCTCTAACATTAATTATTGTCGGCATGGTAATCATGGCACAAATGAAGTTGCAGGAGTTCTTTGAATTAATTGGTATTCTAAAAGGTAAGGCTCAGCCTAATAAAGAAACCCAACCAGTTTTGCCAAATATGAATAATGAAGATAAAAACGAGAAAAAAAGATTTAGTTTACCCGGAATTAAAATGCCCCAGCTAATTAATAAGCCGAAATTTACCATTAATCCTGGCAATGCGGAGCCTGACTCTGATCAAGAAATTAAACAAACCAAGACTCTAAAGAAGGTTACGATTCCTCCATTAATTGAGCCAGATGAAGAGGTGGGGGCACTTATTTCTTCCGCCAATAGCTCAGTCCCGACTGGTCAAAATCGGCCATGGCAATTACCTCCCTTGAGCTTATTGGATCAAAGCGATGGCGGTGAGGCTGATCGGGGCGATGTTTCCCAAAACGCCGATATGATCGAGGCTACCCTGGATTCGTTTGGCATTAAAGCGAAAGTTAAAGAAGTCAATTTTGGACCTTCTGTCACCCAGTACGCGCTGGAAATTACTAGGGGTACAAAACTATCCAAAATTACTGGATTATCGACTGATTTGGCTCTCGCCTTAGCTGCTCCGACTGGTCAAATCAGAATTGAAGCACCAATTGCCGGACGTTCACTGGTCGGTATCGAGGTGCCAAATCACACTGCTAAATTTGTCACGCTGCGCAAAATGCTCAGCTCGCCGCAAATGCAACAAAATCAGTCAAAATTGTTGGTAGCGCTGGGCATTGATGTTGCCAACAGACCATACGCGGTCGATATTTCGCGCATGCCACACATGTTGATCGCTGGTGCGACTGGCTCAGGTAAGTCAGTCGCACTCAATAGTTTCTTATGCTCAATTTTGTTTCGGGCTTCTCCAGACGAAGTGAGATTGATTTTGGTTGATCCTAAGCGGGTGGAGCTGAGTGGTTATAACAACATACCGCATTTGTTGACTCCAGTAATTGTCGAGACCAAACAGGTGGTCTCTTCCCTTAAGTGGACTACCCACGAGATGGAGGATCGTTACAAAAGACTGTCTGCGGCTGGCGTGCGGCATATTGACGCATACAATGAATTAGC